>JBDIAD010000137.1:0-4606 GCA_039812205.1 Leucobacter sp. | reverse complement strand
CGATCATCGGGCGCCGGGTGAAGGGTCGCACCGGCGATGCCATCGACATCGCCGCCGTGATCGCGACCGTGTTCGGCCTTGCCGCCTCGCTCGGCATCGGCGTCATCCAGCTCAACTTCGGTCTTAACTACCTCTTCGGCTGGCCGGAGCACGTGTCGATCCAGGTGGCGCTCGCGCTTCTGGGCGTCGGCATGGCGATCCTCTCGTGCGTCTCGGGGGTGGATCGCGGCATTCGCCGGCTCTCCGAGCTGAACTTCCTGCTCGCGATCGTGATCATGCTGTGGGTGCTCATCGCCGGCAAGTCGACCATGCTCATCGACGCGATCGTGATGAACGTCGGAGATTTCTTGAGCCGATTCCCGGCGATGACCCTCGACACCATGGCGCTCGATCGGCCTGACGACTGGATGAACGCGTGGACGGTGTTCTTCTGGGCATGGTGGATCGCCTGGTCCCCGTTCGTGGGCATGTTCCTCGCGCGCATCTCCCGCGGGCGCACGATCCGCGAGTTCGTCGTCGGCGTGCTCGTCGTGCCGTTCACCTTCACGCTCATCTGGATCTCGATCTTCGGCAACTCGGCGATCGATTCGGTGCGCTCGGGCAACGCGGAATTCGGCGAGATCGCGATGAACATTCCCGAGCACGGCTTCTACATGCTGCTGGATCAGTATCCCGGCGCGCTCTTCCTCGCCGGGCTCGCGACGTTCACGGGACTGCTCTTCTATGTGACGAGCGCAGATTCCGGGTCGCTGATGATGAGCGGATTCACCTCGTCGGCGACGCATCCGAACCAGGACGGTCCGAAGTGGTCGCGCATCTTCTGGGCGACCATGGTCGGGGCGCTCACGCTGGCGATGCTCTTCGTCGGCGGGTTCGCGACGATCCAATACATGACCATCATCATGGCGCTGCCGTTCACCATAGTGATCTACCTGATCATGGCTGCGCTCTGGAAGTCGCTCCGAAGAGAGCGGCTGCTGATCGCGACGTCGCCGAAGTCGGGAGCCGGGGAGTGGAGCGAGCGGATCGCCCGCATCGCGAACCATATCGGTCCCGAGGCCGCGGAAGAGTACATGCGGGCCGTCGCGATGCCGGCGCTCGAGAAGATCGCCGCCGAGATGGCTCGCACCGGCGCGGAGGCGTCGTTGAGCACCGAGGTCGTCGAAGGCATCGGCGTGCGTCAGTTGGACCTCACCGTCGCATTCGAGGATCAGTTGCCCTTCAGGTATCAGATCTACCCGGTGGCCCAGCGGCCCTTCGGCGCCGGTGCCGGGAGCTTCGGGACGAGGAGTCGATTCGCCTGGAGGTGTTCGCCGCGACCGGCAGCCGCGGCTATGACGTCATGGGGATGACGGAGTCCGAACTCATCGACGACATCGTCGACCGCTACGAGCAGCACCTGTACACGCCGGGGGCGCATACGGTCTCCGAAGGCTTCATGGATCAGCTCCGCGCGCCGGGCAACTGGGCCGAGGACTTCTCGTTGCGCGGGAAGCGCAAGCGGAAGCGATAGAATCGAACGCATTGGCGATGCATAACGGGGTGCATGACGATGTGTAAAGGTTGCAATGTCAGAGCAATTGAGTGTCGCTGAGATTCAAAAAGAAGCCGAACGGCTGTTGGGAATCTTCGACGAGTTTTGTCGTGCGCATGACTTGAGCTATTTCATCGCCTACGGGACGCTTCTCGGCGCTGTGCGGCATCAGGGTCCCATCCCATGGGACGACGACGTCGATGTGCTGATGCCGCGACCGGATTACGACCGGTTCGTGGAGCTCTATCGGGCGCAGCCGGTCGCGGGAACGAAAGTCTTCAAGGAGGGGGATCCGGAGTACCCGCTCGGGTTCGCGAAGCTGACGAGCCTGCGCACGAAGATGGTGGAAGACTCCGTGCACTTCCCAGATGACTACGGGGTGTTCATCGACGTCTTCCCGCTCGACGGACTGCCAAGGCGCGGGCAGAAGCGTCATCTGCGCTACGTCGATGTCGTGCATCGCGTCTTCCAGGCGGCCTACCACCAGAAGGTGCCCACTTTGCACAAGCTGCGACCGCGAGACAGGCTGCGGCAGCCGATCGGTGTCGTCGCGCGGGTGATCTCGCGAGAGCGCTATCTTCGCATGATCGATCGCGCGATGCGGAAGTATCCGTACGAGTCGGCAGAGCAGGTCGCGATGCTGCTTTCGTTCATGCCGCTCGAGACCGAGATCTTCCAGAAGGCCGAACTCGAGGGCGAGGCGCGACTCCCGTACGGCAGCCTCGCACTGCGGGCGTTCGCGAACTCCGAAGCCGTGCTCGAGCGCAATTACGGACCGACGTGGCGCACCCCGATCAAGCGCGAGCGGGCGAGCCATGGCGTCGCCACGTGGCGGGAGCCCCAAGACTCGAGAGGCTGAAGCACGACGGCTCCCCGCCGCGGTCGTTCATCGGAACGTCTGGCGGATGTCCAGCGCGAGCATGGCGCCCGTCGCCGCGAGAAAGCCGGTGTACATCCATATGGTTGCGGTCGCTGCGCGGCTTCTCAAGACGAATGCTCCCAGCAGCAGGATCGCGGGGATGAGATTTCCGGCGTAACGGCCGGGCAGTGTGAAGTAGCTCCCAGCGAGAAGATAGGAGCCGAGCCCGAGGATCGGGAGGGCGATGACCGAAGAGATCGCCGTCGCCCATACGAGAGGCGCTCGACCGTGGCTCCAGCGGATCATCATCGCGGCTCCGAACACGAAAGCGCATGCGATCCACATGAGTGGTTGGTATGCCAGCGCGATGAAGGAGTAGATGCCGCCGTTCACGCCTTCAACGGTGTTGTGGGCGATCGCGGTTCCGGGCCCCATGGTGAGCAGCGTGAACAGGTCGGAGGGTCGGAAGACTCGTGAGATCTCCTGATCGGCCGCTCCGGAGCCGATCCGCGTCGCCGCGAGAAGGTTATTCCAGAAGAATTGGACGAGAACTCCGGCGACGACACTGATCGCGAGGGTCAGCCACAGCGCGACCTGCTTCTTCCATGCGAGCGGTCTTCGAACGGGCGCATCCCGGTGGGTCGCCGCCCTCGCCGCGAGACCTCTCAGCAGGAAGAAGAGGATCACCAATCCGAACATGAGCAGGTTGGTGATCTTGAAGGCGACGGCTACGACCGCGAGTGGGATGAACAGCCACGGCGATTGCCGCCGTTCAGCCACGTCGGTAGCGAGAAGAAGCGTGAGCGCGCCGAAAAGGAACAGGGACACATCGGTGCTGAGATACGTATACGTCCACCAGGCGAACGGTGACGCGATGAAGAGCAGCCCCAGCGTGAGCGTCACGCGGTCGTTGATCCGCCATCGCTTGAACAGCTGGACGAACGGGATCATGCTGAGCGCCAGCCATAGGGGACCCGTCATCCGCCACGAGGTGACGCTATCGAGCCCCGTGATCGCGTGAATCCCGTCCCCGACGATCCGGGTCATCCAGAAGTAGATCGGCGTGTAGGCGGCTCCGGTCGAGTAGCCGTGGGTGGGCATCTTGTCGAGATCCACATTGCCCGGGCCGCACGGCTGCTCGAGGTATCCATACGGAAAGACTCCCTCGCAGCCGATGAATCGCGCGGTGTCTTCTCCGTATCTCTCGCCGGAGAACACCATCCCCTGCGACAGCACCTTGTAGGTGTAATCGATGTAGACGACTTCATCGATGGGGGAGACGGCCTCATCGTGCAGCACGATCGTGGAGCCTCCGTACACCAGCGATACGAGCATGAGGGTGAGCACCACCCAGTTCCTGCGTGCCCACGGGCGCAGTCGGCGAGCAGGCGACGTCGGTCTCGAGGGGGGATCGACTCGCTCACTCGTCGAGTTTCCATGGGCTTTCAACTGCAAGGTGAGAAAGATCCTTTTCGAACGGTAACCGGTGTGCAGCGATCTTTTGCAGTTGCATTCGCCAAGGTGTGCAACGGCCCTGACGCAACGACAAGCGAGCTCGCTCCTACAGCCTATGTCTCGGAGCGAACCATCCGCACCATATGATGGCCAATGCCCCGCCGCCGCCGCCGAGCGCGTATCCCAGAACCGCCCCCCACATGCCGAGCGGCGGGCACGCGATGAACATCGTGATCACCCCGGTGAAAAGCGCGATGAGCCAGATCGTGGCGTATGTGCGCTGCCGGTTCGAAGCGAAGAGATAGGAGGCGGGGGACGACGCCGCCGAGATGAGGAAGACGATGCCGAGAAGCAACTGCATCGTGAGCGTTCCCCCGGAATAGCGCTCCCCGTAGAGCAGCGTGATCAGGAACGGCGCCAGCACGATCAGGAGGAGGAAGATCAACGCGAACAGCGCCGTGGTCGCGAGGAACATGCGTCGCTGCGATCGCAGCATCGCGGCCGGCTGTTCCGAGAATCGTGCGAAATGCGGAACGAGGACCTGGCCCACCGCCTGCGCGACCATATTCGCCGGTGTCGCCAGTGACAGCGCCGCCGCGAAGAGCCCCGCCTGCACCGGAGCATCGAATGCGCGCACGAACACCATCGTCGTCGGCAGGAGCCCGCCGACGGCGAGCCCGCCGATGACCGCGTCCCTGATGAAGCGCCCGAACATGCGCCGGTCCTCAGCCGACACGGGACCCCGCGGAGTGCGCGGG
>JBDIAD010000136.1:0-4623 GCA_039812205.1 Leucobacter sp. | reverse complement strand
GAGGGTCACCATGACCGAGAGCGAGTGCGCCACCACGTCGTGCATCTCCCGGGCGATCCGCGCGCGCTCGGCGCCGGCGGCGATCTGCTCGCGCTGCTCGCGCTCGCGCACGAGCTGGTGCACGCGCTCGATCAGCGCCTCCACGTAGCGGCGGCGGTTGCCGAGATTGATGCCGAGCAGAAGCACCGCCAGCAACCACACCGCGTTCACCAGGCTCACGGAGGAATAGGATCCCGGGGCGAACACCCCCTGCGAGATGGTCACGCCCACCGGGTTCAGCACGCCGACCGAGCTCGCCCCGCCCAGCTGCACGATGACGGTCGTGATGATCGAGGAGACGGCCCAGCCGATCCACCCCTGACGAACGGTCCGATGCACCGGGATCGCGAAGAGCAGCACGAAGATCGCGACCGCGTTCGGCACGACGAGGGCGCCCTGCTCGAAGATCTGCAGCACGGAGAGGGCGATGAGCCCGGGCAGCGGATGGCTGCGCCGGATCAGGAGCGCGACGACGGTCACCCCGACGATCGCGAGCACCACGAGCAGCCACGGCGGCAGCAGGTACCGAGATGCGACTTCGAAGCGCAGCCGCGCGAGTTCATCGGTCGTTCCCGGAGAGCCCTGGGCGGCCATCGGCACCGCGGCGAGAATGACGGAGAACAGCGCGCATCCCGCGAGATAGCACCCGACGATGATCCAGTCGACCGCCCGCGGATGCGCGGCGATCCAGCGGCGGAACACCCCGGGCGCACGCGGCAGCAGCGCCTCGGCGTCCAGATCCACCGAGGAGGTGGCCGGAGCCGAGGCGCTGCTGCGCCTGCGCGAGGGGTGCGACACCGCGACCGAGATTCCGCGTCGCCTACACCGCGTCGCGCGACTTGAAGAGGATTCCCGCGGGGATCAGCGCCGCGAGCGCCCAGACCACGAGCCCGGTGAACGCCGGCCACCACTCCATCCGCGCGGCCCCGCCGAACTCGCTCGGCACCGAGACGGCAGCTGTCTCGAGCGACTGCCCGAGCGTCGGCGGAATCCAGTCGGTCACGACCGGCACCCATTCCCAATTCGTCATCCCGAGGAACTGCATGGCGATCGTCGACACGAACAGCAGCACGACGACCAGGGAGATCGCGGCCGCGCTCGAGCGCAGCATCGTCCCGATGCCGTACGACATGAGCGCCGCGAGCGTGAGGTAGAGCACCGCGCCCAGCAGGGACACGAGCACCGTGTCGCTGAACAGGAGGGTCATCGCGCCGTCGCCCGTGATGAGCGCGGCGATGATCCCCCCGCCGAACACGCTCACGGCGCCGACGATCAGCGGCAGCAGCGCGACGGCGAGGCCCTTCGCGAGGAAGAGGGGGGTGCGCGAGGGCACGGCCGTGAGCGAGGAGAGGATCATGCCGCTCGCGTATTCGCTCGTCATCGCGAGCACGCCGATGACCCCCATGATCAGCACGGTGAAGACGGTTCCGAATGCGGCCGACTGCACGAGGATCAGCGGGATGGCGCCGTCGCTCAGCGACATGTAGCTCTTCATGGCCGAGGCCATCATGGCCGCGGCGCCGAAGCTCAGCGCGACCATCAGGAAGATCGACCAGCGCATCGAGCGCAGCGACATGAGCTTGATCCATTCGCCGCGGAGGACGCCGCCGAAGCTCAGCCTGCCGTTCACCGGCGAGTGCGCGCCCGTGAGCGAGGCCGAGGGGGTGATGTGTGCGGTAGTGGTTGACATCTCTTCTCTCCTTCGGCTACAGCGTCGCCGCGCGGTCGCTGGCGGGTTCGGCGGTGGACGCGTCGAGCACGCCCGCGGCGTCGGTCGCGTACTCGGTCTCCCCCTGGGTGAGCGCGAGGTACGCGGCCTCGAGCGTCGCGCGCTCGGTGCTGAGCGCGTGCAGCACGATGCCGTGCTGAGCGGCGATCTCGCCGACGCGCGCGGCGGCGATGCCCTCCAGCAGCAGCTCGGTTCCACGGGAGTCCTGGGTGCTGCGAGCGCCCTCGGCGCGCAGCAGTTCGCCGAGGCGGATCGCGTCGGGCGAATCGACGCGCACCGTCGGCTGGCTTCCCGCCGACAGCAGCTCGGCGATCGGCGCATCGGCGATGATCCGCCCGCGACCGAGCACCATCACGTGATCGGCGGTCTGCGCCATCTCGCTCATGAGGTGGCTCGAGAGCAGCACCGTGCGCCCGGAAGCGGCGTAGGCCCGCACGAAATTGCGCACCCAGAGCACGCCGTCGGGGTCGAGCCCGTTCACGGGCTCGTCGAGCACGAGCACCTGCGGATCGCCGAGCAGCGCGGCCGCGATGCCGAGACGCTGCCCCATGCCGAGCGAGAACCCGCCGACGCGCTTGTGCGCCACCGACTCGAGCCCGGTGAGCTCGAGCACCTCGTTCACACGCTCGTTCGAGATCGAGTGCGTCGCGGCGAGCGCACGCAGGTGGCTGCGCGCGGTGCGCCCGGGGTGCACCCCCTTCGCGTCCAGCAGCGCGCCCGCGACGCTCAGCGGGTTGCGATGCTCGGCGTAGGGCTTGCCCATCACCGTCACGCTGCCGTCGGTGGGCCGGTCGAGGCCCATGATCATGCGCATGGTGGTCGACTTGCCGGCGCCGTTCGGTCCGAGGAACCCGGTCACCGTGCCGGGCTGGAGCGAGAAGCTCACGCCCTCGACGGCGGTCTTCGCACCGTATCGTTTCGTGAGGTCTTTCGCCTCGATCATGTTGTCCTGCCTTCCGGGGGCGGTCACCCCTTCGCATCAAAACTACGGGGGTGGCGGGGTGCGCGCATCACCCGCAGGTACCATCCGCATCATCCGATGGGATGAGGAGACCGCGCCCGGCGGAGCTACTTCCCGAGCAGTTCGAGCATGGCGTAGCTCGCCAGGCGCGCGCCGAACGGCACGGCCGCGAGATCCACCACGAAGTGCGCGCTGTGCATGCCGTACGGGAACAGTTCGCCGCGGGCGCGGGCCGCCGCGTCGGCCTCGGCATCCGCGACCCCGACGTTGAAGTAGCAGAAGTCGATATCCTCGTGCGGCCCCATCAGCAGGTGCGCGTCCTCGGAGCCGGTGACCGCCGGGGCGTCGGTGATCACGGCATCGCTTCCGAGGATGTCCGCGAAATTGCCGGCGATGCGGGCGGTGAATTCGTCGTCGTTCACGAGGGGCGTCGATCCGCCCTTCATCGTGTAGCGCGGCATGAGCTCATCGGGGACGCCGTAGCTGCGGGCGATCGAATCGGTGATGGAGTGGATGCTCGCGAGCATCTGCTCGCGCACCTCCTTCTCGAACCATCGCAGATTCACCTTGAGCAGCGCGTCATCGGGAATCACATTGTTGTCGGCGCCCGCCTGGAACGCCCCGACGGTGACCACCCCGACCTGCTGCGGATTCACGACGCGGCTCACGATGGTCTGGTACTGGGTGACGGCGAGCGCGGCCATCAGCACCGGGTCCTTCGTGAGGTGAGGGGTGGATCCATGGCCGCCGGCGCCCCGCACCAGAACGTCGAGCTGGTCGGTTCCGGCCATGCGCGTGCCCGGGGAGACGATCACGGTGCCGACGGGCGTGGGAACGGTATGCATGCCGATGTAGTGGTCGGGCTTCGGGATGACGTCGTAGAGGCCGTCGTCCGTCATGGCCTGGGCACCCTGGATCATCTCTTCGGCGGGCTGACCGATGAGCACCGCGGTGCCGGCCCAGAGCTCGCGATGCCCGGCGAGGAACTTCGCCATGCCGAGCATCCAGGTGACGTGCGCGTCGTGCCCGCACATGTGCGCGACCGGCGATTCGGTGCCGTCGGGGCGCTTCACGCGCACCTTGCTCGTGTACGGGAAGTCAGAGGCCTCCTCGACGGCGTTCGCATCCATGTCGGCGCGATACATGACGGTGGGTCCGTCCCCGTTGCGCAGGATCGCCGCGACGCCCGTGCCGCCGATGCCTGCGGTCACCTCGTAGCCCAGGCCGCGGAGCGTCTCGGCGACGATGCCGGCGGTGCGCTCCTCCATGAAGCCGAGTTCGGGATGCTCGTGAATGTCGGCGTACATGGCGACGAGCTCGTCGCGCTGCGCCTCGATCGCGGCATCGACGGCCTGAACGGATGCGGCTGGAATCGCCATGGCTTCATCACCTTTCCTCGTGCGCCGCCCGGGAGGACGCGCGCAGCTCTCGCTCTGCTCTCACTCTGTCACCGAACGGCGCTCGGCGACAACTGCGGGGCCTCTCCCGCCTCGGCGGCGACCCGCTGCCCGACGACCGCCGAGATGCCGTCCTGCCGCATCGAGACGCCGTAGAGCGCATCGGCGATCTCCATCGTGCGCTTCTGGTGGGTGATGACGATGAGCTGCGAATTCTCGCGAAGCCCTTCGAACACCTGCAGGAGCCGGCCGAGGTTGGCGTCGTCGAGGGCCGCCTCGACCTCGTCCATGATGTAGAACGGGCTCGGCCGCGCGCGGAAGATCGCGATGAGCCAGGCGACGGCGGCGAGCGAGCGCTCCCCGCCGGAGAGGAGCGAGAGGCGTTCGACCTTCTTCCCCGCCGGGCGCACGGTCATCTCGATTCCCGTCGTGAGCTCGTTCTCGGGATCGCTCAGCACGATCTCGCCCGAACCTCCGGGGAAGAGCTGCGGGAACAC
>JBDIAD010000135.1:0-4677 GCA_039812205.1 Leucobacter sp. | reverse complement strand
GTGACCTCGCTCGACGCCGCGCTCATCGCCGCCGCGAATGCCGCCGTCGCCGATGGCGCACCCCAACCCGCGACGGTCTGGGTGATGGGCGGCGGCCAGCTCTACCGCGAGGCCATGCCGATCGCCGATGTGCTGTGCGTCACTCGGCTCGACCTCGACATCGAGGGCGCCGATACCTTCGCCCCCGAGATCGGGCCGGAGTTCGCCCTCGTCGACGGGGGCGAGACGCTGACCTCGAGCTCGGGGACTCGCTACCGCTTCGAGCGTTGGGAACGGGTCCGCGCGGCGTGATCCACCTCCCTCCGGCCCGCGGCCCGCACGAGAAACGTGGTCCGCACAGAATGAGCGCGGTAGCCTAGTACGGTGACGACTGTAGAGAACCCCTTCGGCCAGGTGCTGGTCGCGCTGGTCACCCCCTTCCACGCCGACGGCGAGGTCGACTGGGATGCCACTGAGCAGCACATCGAGAACTGCATCTCCAGCGGCGCCGACGGCATCGTGGTGAGCGGCACCACCGGCGAGACGTCGACGCTCACCGATCCCGAGAAGATCAAGCTGGTGGAGGTCGCGAAGTCGGTTTCGAGCGGTCGTGCCAAGGTCATCACGGGGGGCGGATCGAACGAGACCGCCCACGCGATCGAGCTGTACCGAGCCAGCGAGAAGGCCGGCGCCGACGGCGTCATGATCGTCACTCCGTACTACAACAAGCCCACCCAGGCCGGTATTCTCACGCACTTCCGGATGGTCGCGGACGCGACCGATCTGCCGGTCATCATCTACGACATCCCGGGGCGCACCGGCGTCCCCGTGAAGTACGAGACGATCCTGCGCCTCGCCAAGCACCCCAACGTCGTCGCGATGAAGGATGCGAAAGGCGACTTCAGCGAGGTCAGCCGGGTGCTGAACCAGACCGATCTGCTCTACTTCTCGGGCGACGACGCGAATGTGCTGCCGCATCTCGCGATCGGCGCGTCGGGGCTCGTCGGCGTCACCGCGAATGTGACCGCGGCGCCCTACCGCACCATCGTCGACGCGGTGAACCGCGGCGATCTCTTCGCCGCGCGGGCCGCGCATCAGGCGCTCGAGCCGCTCGGGCGGGCGATCATGACCCATGTCCCGGGCACCGTGGCGGCGAAGTACGTGCTGCACGGTCTCGGCCGCATCTCGAGTCCGCGCGTGCGCCTGCCGCTCGTCGGCCCCGAGGAGTGGGAGGCCGCCCTCATCGAGGACGAGATCGCGCTGGTGCGCGACATCGAGGGCGTCGACTTCACGAACTTCCGTCCGGACCGCAACGCGGCCGCGGGCGGTGCGCTGCCGCAAATCGCCGGCACGACGCGCTAACCACAACACCACAGGAGACACCCCTACGTGACTACCGCGCTCGCTGCACCGCCGACCCTCGAACCGGGAACCCTGCGGATCACTCCGCTCGGCGGCCTCGGCGAGGTCGGTCGCAATATGACCGTCTACGAGATCGACGGCAAGCTGCTCGTCGTCGACTGCGGGGTGCTCTTCCCCGAAGACACCCAGCCCGGCGTCGATCTGATCCTCCCCGATATCTCGCAGATCGAAGACCGCCTCGGGGACATCGTCGCGATCGTGCTCACGCACGGTCATGAGGATCACATCGGCGGCGTGCCCTACCTGTTGAAGCGCCGCGAGAACATCCCGCTCGTCGGGTCGCGCCTCACGCTCGCCTTCGTGGAGGCGAAGCTGAAAGAGCATCGCATCCGCCCGATCACGCACGAGGTCGCCGAGGACGACACGATCTCGTTCGGCCCGTTCGAGCTCGAGTTCATCGCGGTGAACCATTCGATCCCGGATGCGCTGGCAGTGGCGATCCGCACCTCCGCCGGAGTCGTGATCGGCACCGGCGATTTCAAGATGGATCAGCTGCCGCTGGACGGCCGCATCACCGATCTGCGCGCCTTCGCCCGGCTGGGCGAGGAGGGCGTCGATCTGCTCATGGCCGACTCGACGAACGCCGACGTGCCGGGCTTCACCCCGCTCGAGCGGGATATCGGCCAGGTGCTGCAGCAGGTGATCCAGCGCACGAGCGGCAAGGTCGTCGTCGCGAGCTTCTCGAGTCATGTGCACCGCGTGCAGCAGGTGCTCGATGCCGCGCATGCGAGCGGTCGCCGCGTCGTGCTGCTCGGCCGTTCGATGGTGCGCAATATGAAGATCGCCGCCGATCTCGGGTATCTCGAGGTGCCCGACGGGCTCCTCGTGGACCAGAAGAAGACCGCCGATATTCCCGACCACCGCATCGTCTACATGTCGACGGGTTCGCAGGGCGAGCCGATGGCGGTGCTCAGCCGCATGGCGAACCGCGAGCACAAGGTCGAGATCGGCGAGGGCGATACGGTGATCCTCGCGTCGAGTCTCATCCCGGGCAACGAGAACTCGGTGTATCGGGTGATCAACGGACTGATGAAGCTCGGCGCCAAGGTCGTGCACAAGGGCAACGCCAAGGTGCACGTCTCCGGGCACGCCGCTGCGGGCGAGCTGCTCTACGTCTACAACATCGTGCAGCCGAAGAACGTGATGCCGATCCACGGCGAGCATCGCCACCTCGTGGCGAATGCGGCGCTCGCGATCGAGACGGGCGTGCCGCAGAATCGCACGATCATCGGTGAGAACGGCACCGTCGTCGACCTCGTCGACGGCGTCGCGCGCCGGGTCGGGCAGCTCGACATCAACTTCATCTACGTCGACGGCTCCTCGGTCGGCAAGGTCACCGATGACGATCTTCGCGATCGCCGCGTGCTCGCGGAGGAGGGCTTCGTGTCGGTGATCACCGTCGTCGAGACGAGCCTCGGGCAGATCGTGTCGGGCCCCGAGATCCACGCCAAGGGCGTCGCGGAGGCCGATCACGTGTTCGACACGATCAAGCCGAAGGTCGCGGAGGCGCTCGAGACCGCGATGAAGGAGGGCGTCACCGATCAGCATCAATTGCAGCAGATCGTGCGTCGCACGGTCGGACGCTGGGTCGGCACGAAGCTGCGCCGCAAGGCGATGATCGTGCCGGTCGTCGTGGTGGTCTAGTTGGCGCTGAACGCTGCGGCACCCGCCTCCGGCGTGCGAGCGCGCTTCGCCGATGCCGAGGAGGCCGCCGGGTGGAACGCGCTCGTCGCGGCGAACCCCGGCGGTGGCGAGGTCTGGGCCTCAGACGAGTACTTGGAATCGAAGTGCCACGGTCGGTATCGTCCGATGCGCTTGATAGTGGATCGGCCGGGCCGCGGTCCGCTTGCCGTCGGCGTGCTCGCGAAGCGCGTGCCGCTGCTGGGTTCGTGGTGGCACCTGCCCGCCGGGCCGTCGGCCGAGGATGCCGCGTCGGTGATCGAGGCCACGATCGCCGTGAACCGTTTCGCGCGCGGCAGGGGCGCGTTCATGGTGAAGATCGAGCCGCGGCTCGGGCCCGACGCGGCTGACGCGCTGCGCTCGATCGGCGGGGTGCCGTCGGTGCGCATTATCCCGAATCCGTCGACGGTCCTCGTCGATGTGCACGGCACCGAGGAGGAGCTGTTCGCGCGTCTCGGGAAGAAGGCTCGCAACGCGATCACCCGGGCGGCCCGTGACGGCATCGAGGTGACGCGCGTCGAGGCGAGCGATGAGAATTGCGCGGCGCTGTATCGCCTCTTGGGCGAGACCGCCGAGGGCAGGTTCGTGCTGCGCGAGGAGCGGTACTACCGCGAGTTCTGGCAGCGCTTCTCGGCGACCGGCAACGGCCAGATGTTCTTCGCGGCGCGCGATGGCGAGCTGGTCGCCGGCGCGTTCGCGATGCGGCTGGGGGAGCGCAGCACGTACAAGGACGGTGCCTCGGTGCGGGCGAAGTCGGCGTACGGGGCGTCGCATGCGCTGCAGTGGGAGGTGCTGCGCTGGGCGAATGAGCACGGCGCGCTCGTGCACGACCTCTGCGGGGCGCCGCCGTCGGATCGCGCGGCGGATGCGAGCCATCCGTTGCACGGCGTGGGGCGGTTCAAGCGCTCCTTCCAGCCTGAGATCACCGACTACGTGGGCGCCTTCGACTTCCCGCTGAAGCGTGCGGCGTACACGTTCTGGTCGAAGCTCGGCGAGCGTCTCGCCCGCCGCTGGTCGCTCGCGATACACAAGGATCCGTACTACTGATGACTGCCGCGTCGGTGCGGCGACGGGCGTGGCTCCGACGAGGAGACGCGACGAGCGTATCTACCCGACGAAGCGGCGAGCCAGGCGGTACACCCCGTAGCCCAGCCGGCGCACTGGGAGCTCCCACGTGCCCGAGTAGTCGACCTGGCGCCCACCGAACGAGCGCTTGAAATCGCTGAAGCCGCTCCACGCGTGATCGCGCACCTCGGGCGGCACCACGCCGTAGAGGTCGAACTCGCGCTTTCCGGCCTCGGCGGCCGCCTGCATCATCGAGGTGACCAGGATCACCCCGGGGGAGAGGGCGCGGTGCGCGGTGTCCGCAGCGGCATGCCCGTAGTAGCGCCGCTCCGCGTCGTCGTAGACCATCGACGCGGCGACCGGCTGATCCGCCCCCTCGAGATCGACCAGGTAGATCGCGGCGTCACCGGCCGGCACCAGCGTCTGAGCCTGCGAACGCAGATAGTCGCTCGCGTGCGCGTGCATGCCGGTGCGATCGCTCACCTCGCCGAGCAGACGGATCAGGTGCTCGACGTCGGCCGGGTCATGACT
>JBDIAD010000134.1:0-4701 GCA_039812205.1 Leucobacter sp. | reverse complement strand
AACCAGCCTGTGGATAACTCTGGGCATAAGTGCGCGATTTGTGCGGGGATTTATCCCCAGCTCTGGGGATAACCTGTGGATTCAGTCGTCAAAAATACGGCAAAACTGGATCTGAACAGGAATTTCTTCAAATTCGCCCTGTGAAGTTATTCAACTTTCAGGTACACCTTGAGAGTTACGAAACGATCACTGCTGTGGACAAATACCGGTCGGCGAACCCGATGTCAAGATGGAGATCCGGTGAATTCGCATGCATCTGTGCATCGATCATGCGCGCGCCCTGCGGGAGCGGTCGGATGAATACGCGGTGAATTCGGGTCGCGCATGAGACCGCCCCTGAAAAGCGGGAACGGGGGCTCGAAAGCCCCCGTTCCCGAAAAGATCATTCGTCGCTCTCGCGCGACGAATGCGTGCGGATCAGCGCTGCGCGATGACCTGCAGGACCACCTCGGCGTCAACACCCTCGTGCAGGTGCACGACGGCCTTGTACTCGCCGACCGACTTGATCGTCGGAACGGTGATCTTGCGCTTGTCGATCTCTCCGAGGCCCGCCTCGGAGACCGCCGTGGCCACTGCCGCGGGCTTGACCGAACCGAACAGGCGACCCTCGGCGCCGGTCTTCGCGAACAGGCGGATCTTGCCCTCCTGCAGCTTGGCCTTGAGCGCCTGAGCGTCTTCCACCGATGCGAGCGCGCGCGCCGCACGAGCGGCACGGATCTGCGCGACCTGAGCCTCGCCACCGCGCGACCAGTGCACCGCATATCCCTGGGGAACCAGGTAGTTGCGCGCGTAGCCGTTCTTCACCTCGACGACGTCACCGGCCGAGCCCAGGCCCTGCACCTCGTGCGTCAGAATTACCTTCGCCATTTTGCTTGCCTCCTAGCGGCCGCTACCGGCGTAGGGGAGCAGTGCCATCTCGCGGGCGTTCTTCACGGCCTTCGCGATGAGACGCTGCTCCTGAACGGAAACGCCGGTGATGCGGCGCGCGCGGATCTTCCCGCGCTCGGATACGAACTTGCGCAGCGTGGCGACATCCTTGTAGTCGATAACGCCAACGGTCTGCTTCTTCGCCGGGGCGAGCGCCTTCGCGTTCTTGCCGCGGCCCGGCTTGCGGCCTCCGCCGCTCTGCTTGCCTGCCATGAGATCTCTTTTCTCTAGCGCCTCGTTCCGAGGCGCTCTACGTCGTTAAAAGGGCTGCTCGTCGTCGAAACCCGAACCGAAATCATTCGATCCGTTTCCGTTGCCGGAGTCGGCCCAGGGATTGTCGCCACCCGATGAGGAGGATGACGAGTTCGACTGGTTCCAGCCGGACTGACCCATCGGGGCGCCGCCGCCGAACCCGCCGCCCTGGCCGCGAGCCTGGCCACGAGTGACCTGCGCCGTCGCGAATCGCAGTGACGGACCGACCTCCTCGACCTCGAGGTCGAGCGAGGTGCGCTGCTGCCCCTGGTTGTCGGTGTAGCTGCGCTGGGTGAGACGGCCGTGCACGATGACGCGCATGCCCTTGGTGATGGAGGCCGCGATGTTGTCGGCGTACTCGCCGTATGCACGGCAGCCGATCCACAGCGGTTCCCCGTCGGACCAGTCACCGCTCTGACGATCGCGCACGCGCGGCGTCGAAGCGATGCGGAACGTCACCCATGACCGGCCGGCCTGGCTGACGCGAGGCTCAGGATCGGCAACGACATTGCCGACAACGGTGATGAGCGGTTCGCCGGCCATGGTTATGCGCCTGCCGCAGCTGCGCGAGCGGCCTTGGCCTGATCGCGCTTGGACTGGGCCGCGCGCTGCGCGATGAGCTCGTCGGCGCGGAGCACCTTGGTGCGCAGCACTGCTTCGCTGAGGCCCAGCTGACGGTCGAGCTCCTCGGTCGCCTCGGGCGACGAGGTGAAGTTCACGACGACGTAGATGCCTTCGCTCTGCTTCTTGATCTCGTAGGCCAGACGGCGCTTGCCCCAGATGTCGACTTCCTGGATCTCGCCGCCCGCATTGCGGATGACGCCCAGGAACTTGTCCATGCTGGGAGCGACAGTGCGCTCGTCGATGCCCGGATCGAGAATCACCATGAGTTCGTAAGGATGCATTACTGACCCACCTCCTTCGGACTTTGCGGTCGCAGACGGTCTGCGACAGGAGGGTATTCATGCCGTGCCGGCGCGAACGCGGATCGCGTGCGCGCAGACAACTCGAACAGCTTACTTCAGCGCCGGCGATCTCTCAACACGAGAATCCCGCAGCGCGGTGGAACGCTCGCACCGCTCAGGGGTCGAGGCGATGAAACCGCTCGATCGCGTCGATGGGCTGGCGCTGCCCGCCGACATGGACGATCTCGTCCCCCTCGACGGAGAGCTGCGTCTCGTGCGCGCGCAACGCGGCGCGCTTGCGGCCCAGCCACGGGCCGATGTCGCAGTGCTCGACGTCCCCCGGATCCACCCCCGGCGTATGATCGGTGACGATCTCCCAGAACGGGATCTGCAGCCCCGCGGCGACGGCGGCGGCCAGCTGGTGCGCGCGCACATGATCGGGATGGCGGTACCCGCCGAGCGCGTCGTAGCTCACCACCGCCTCCGCTCCCCAGTGCGCGGCCGCCGCGATGAGATCCGCGATGAGTTCGGCGACCGGCGCGGCGGAGAGCGATTGGGGGCCCGCGTCGGGCGCGGGCGCGGCGAGCCCGTCTTCGGCCCACTCCATGCCCGAGTCGGCGTAGCTGCGGGGCGGCAGGCCCTCGGCGCGGGCGGGCGGGGTGCCGAGGAAGGCGTGACGCTCGAGCTCGAGCGCGGTGAGGGCGCGGGCGAGCTCCCCCTCGCGGTGAGCGGCGAGCTCCTCCGTGCCCTGCAGATGCGCGAACTCTCCCGGCCGCACCTCACCGCGTTCGCCCCGCGTGAGGGTCACGAGCGCCGGCTCGTGACCGGCGTCGGCGAGCGCCGCGAGCACCCCGCCGGTGGCGATCGTCTCATCGTCGGGGTGCGCATGCACGAACAGGACGCGCGACGCCGAATCGAACCACTGCAGCGCGCTCATGCCCGATCCGCCCCCTGCGACTGCTCGTTCCACCAGGCGCGCAGCCGTTCCTCGGCAGCCTCCGCCCCGATCGGCCCCTCGTCCAGGCGCAGATCCAAGAGATATCGATACGCGCGGCCGATCTGCGGGCCGGGGCCCACGCCCAGCACCCGCATGATCTGCTCGCCGTCGAGCTCGGGGCGCACCGCGGCGAGCTCCTCCGCGGCAGCGAGCTCGGCGATCCGCCGCTCGATGTCGTCATAGGCGTGTCCGAGCCGCTCGGCTTTGCGCCGGTTGCGAGTCGTCACGTCGGCCCGGGTGAGGATGTGCAGCCGCTCGAGCTCGCCACCGGCGTCGCGCACGTAGCGCCGAACCGCCGAGTCCGTCCACTGCTGGTCGCTGTAGCCGAAGAAGCGAAGGTGCAATTCGATCAGGCGCGACACCTGCTTCACCGTGTCGTTGTCGAAGCGCAGCTCGCGCAGGCGCTTGCGGGCGAGCTTCGCGCCCACCACATCGTGATGGTGGAAGGTGACGCCGCCCGACTCGAAGCGGCGGGTCGCAGGCTTCCCGATATCGTGCAGCAGCGTCGCGATGCGCAGCACCACATCGGGCTCGCTCGCCTCCACGGTCTCGCCGCGGCGCTCGGCCTGCAGCGCGATCGCCTGGCTCAGAGCGGTCAGGCTGTGCTCGTAGACGTCCTTGTGACGGCCGTATTCGTCCTGCGTCGTCACGAGCAGCGGCAGCTCGGGCAGGAATCGATCGGCCAGCCCGGTCGCGACGAGCAGACGGATGCCCGGGATCGGATCCGGCGTGCGCAGCAGCTTCACGAACTCGTCCCGGATGCGCTCGGCGGAGACGATGCCGAGGCGATCCGCGAACAGGACCATCGCCTCGGCGACCTCGGGCATCACCTCGAATCCGAGCTGCGATGCGAAGCGGGCCGCTCGCATCATGCGCAGCGGATCGTCGGTGAACGAGGTCTCGGGCGCCCCCGGCGTCCGAAGCCGCCCCGCGATCAGATCCTCCACTCCGCCCGAGACATCGACGAGGCGCTGGTCGGGCAGCGTGAGGGCGAGGGCGTTCACGGTGAAGTCGCGGCGCACCAGATCCTGCTCGATGGAATCGCCGAACTCGACCTCGGGCTTGCGCGACTCGTCCCGGTAGGTGTCGGCCCGGAACGTCGTCACCTCGACGGTCTCGCCGTGGATCACCGCGGCGATGGTGCCGTAGGCACGACCGATCTCCCAGACGCTCCTGCTGAGGGAATCGAGGATCGCGCGCGTCTGATCGGGTCTCGCCGAGGTCGTGAAATCGAGATCGGTGACCGGGCGCCCGATCAGCGCATCGCGCACCGGGCCGCCGACGAGCGCGAACTCGTGGCCGGCCGCCGAGAAGGCGTCGCTGAGCGCGCGCACCGGTCGCGACTCGGCGATCTCGCGCAGGGCTGCCAGTGACTCGGCCATTGCTCGCATTCGTCCAGGGTACCCGCCCGGGAACCCCGCAGATCGCCGCCATACAATGGGCGGCATGCTTCGCGCACCCGGACGATTCACCTTCGCGCGCGTGGGGCGCCGGGTGTTCGCGGCGGTCGTGGCGACGGCGCTGAGCGCGCTCGCACTGGTCGGGAACGGGGTCTCGGCGGTGGCGGCCCCGGGTGCACACCCCGGCGCGGCGGCCCCCGCGGCCGCGCCCGCGAAGACG
>JBDIAD010000133.1:0-4702 GCA_039812205.1 Leucobacter sp. | reverse complement strand
GCGCCTCGTCGAGATGCGTGGCCGGGCCGAGGTGCGAGGCGCCGCCCTCATCCGCCCATCCCTCGCCGGGCGTGTGGGCCGGATCCGACGCGTGATCCTCGCGATTCATGCTGTTTTCGTTCAACATCATCACTCCCCTCATCGGGTCTGATGGGGTCGTATCGGACCTCATCGGATGACCGCGCCCATCGTGCGCGGTTCCTGCTCTCAGGGTACCGCGCATCCGATCGGGCTTCCAGGGGCGATTGCGGTGCCTGTATTAGGGTCTTTGGAGCCCACGAATCCGAACGGAATCGATCAGGAGACGGTCACATGAAGCGCGTACTCACCTACGGAACCTACGATCTGCTGCACTGGGGGCACATCCGCCTGCTGCAGCGCGCACGCTCGCTCGGCGATTATCTCGTGGTGGCGCTCTCGACCGAGTCGTTCAACGAGGGCAAGGGCAAGCAGACGTATCACGACTTCGAGACGCGCAAGAAGATGCTCGAATCGGTGCGCTATGTCGATCTCGTGATCCCCGAGGATTCCTGGGATCAGAAGATCGACGATGTGCGCAAGTACGAGATCGATATCGTCGCGATGGGCGGCGACTGGGAGGGCGACCCGCGCTTCGAGGTGCTGCAGGAGTACTGCGAGGTGGTCTATCTGGATCGCACCGAGGGCATCTCGACGACGAAGATCAAGCGCGATCTGGGCGTGAACGCCTGACTGAACGCGAACGACTGTCTGAGCGCGCCACGGAAGCGGGTCGATCCACCCCACCCGAAGCCCGGCTGCACGGCACGGCTGCACAGCATTTGCCCGGGTTCGCTTCCTAGGCTGGGACCAGTGCCCGACCGGGGCGCGCGGACGAGGGAGCAGTACCCGCCAGAGACAAGACTGACTCGATAGGGAGTCTCTCATGGCATGGGTCATTCTGATCGCTTCGGGCATGCTCGAGGCGGTGTGGGCGAGCGCGCTCGCCGCCTCGCACGGTCTGCGCAGATGGCGCCCGGCGCTGCTGTTCTTCGTCGCGGTCACGGTCAGCATGATCGGCCTCGGCTACGCGATGCAGACGCTGCCAGTCGGCACCGCCTACGCGGTGTGGGTCGGCATCGGCGCGGCGCTCACGCTCGTCTGGTCGTTCATCACGAAGCAGGAGCGCGCCAGCATGCTGCGGATCGCGCTGCTCGCGCTGCTCATCGGATCGGTCATCGGTCTGAAGGTGGTGAGCTGAGATGACGCTGCGGTGGATCATTCTCGTTGCGAGCGCCGTCTTCGAGGCGGTGTGGGCGACGGCCCTCAGCCTGTCGGACGGGCTCACGCAGCCGCTGCCGACGACGGTGTTCTTCGTCGCGTGCGTGATCAGCATGCTCGGGCTCGCGTATGCGACGCCGCAGATCCCGATCGGCACGGCGTACGCGGTGTGGGTCGGGATCGGCGCGGCGCTCACGGTCGGGTATTCGATGCTCACGGGGGCCGACACGGTCACGCCGTGGAAGCTGATCTTCATCAGCGGGATCATCCTCGCCGTGGTCGGACTGAAGCTCGCGCCGGAACCGCGCCCGCGATCGGCGGGGACGGAATAGCCCCCGTGGTTTGGAAGTCACCTGCTCTGTTGTTAAGCTAAGCGGGTTGTCCGTGTTTCACGGGCATCGCGCGCGAGTGGCGGAATGGCAGACGCGCTGGCTTCAGGTGCCAGTGCCCGCAAGGGCGTGGGGGTTCAAGTCCCCCCTCGCGCACGAGACATGGGTTCGGATCAGCACTGATCCGAACCCATTTCACTTGCTGAGGTGGCGAAGCGGCTGCTCACCGCTCACGGCAGCGGGTGCTCCCCCTTGATGACGAAGAAGGTGCCCCGGATCTCGCCGGCCAGCTTCGAGCGCTGACGCGCCCACTTGAATGCCGAGAGTTCCGCGGGCGGATCCATCCCCTCGCTGAGCTTGAACCCGACGGCCCGCTTGCCCCCATCGGCCTTGGTCCACAGCACGTTCACGGCCAGGCCGTCCTGGAAGTACAGCGAGGGCCAGTAGAGATCCTCATCCTCGTAGACGAACACCTCGAGGATCGGCGAGGCGAACTCGATGCCGCGCTCATCGCGAAGGATCCCCTCGATCCACGTCACGACGTCGGCGCGCTCCTCGGGTGTCGCGGTGGCGTAGTCGGCCTTGTACTTGTTGGCGAAGTAACGAGCCTCGTTCGCGCGCAATCCGGCCAAGGCCGGCGCTACGGGGGAAGACTCGAGACCTGCTTCAGAGATCTCGGTGTAGCTCACAATGGTCATGCCGTGCTCCTGTGCCTGCTCTGCCGCCTCGAGGGCCGCCTCGTGAATGTGTACATATGAAGCGTAGGCCGCCGGCGCTCCCCGTACTTCTTCATTCCTGATCGATGATGGATCTTCCCCGGCCGCCCACGCAGCGGCACTCACGGCTACGCTCGAACTACGACTCGTCACAACGCGAACGGAGGAGCCCGTGGAGGACTATCGGCGCCCGTCCGCCCCGCCGCTCGTGTTCCGAGATGCGGCGGGCGAGGCGATCGACTACGGGAATCGCTGGGCGGCCGCGGGCGGCCCGCCCGAGGATAGCTACTCGGTGATCGAGCACCCGGAGCGCTTCGCGCCGCTGCACGCCGTCGCCGAGGCCCTGATCGATCATCTCGCCGCGACGTACGGCGCCCGGCTCGAGGAGGGACCGCGGGTCGCCGCGGAACTGCGCCATGCACCGAACGGCGAGGAGATCGTGCGGGCGGTACGCCTCGCTCCCCGCGAGGGCGAGGATGAGGACGGAGGCTCGGATGGGAGCGGGAACCTGGCCGCGCCGCTCACATTCGTATTGACGAACTCCCCCGCGGTGCACCTGTTCGCGGGCGTGCTCTTTCACGGGATGTACCCCTCGTGCCTCTGCAACGCGTGCGACGAGCGCTGGGACACCGCGGCCGACGAACTCGAACGGCACGTCTTCACGATCGTCGGCGGCGGCTTCTCCGAGGATGTCGGGAAGAAGCGGCGCGCGAAATGGAGCTACGATCGCGGCCACGGCCTCGTGAAGGGCATGGGGCAGACCGTCTCGTACCGGTTGCGAGCGCTCGACGACTCCTGGGGAGAGAGCGGTGCGCAGCGCGCCAGGGATGTGCCGGCGGAGCTGATCGAAGCCGTCGCCGAGGTGAGCGCTCGCGGCAATTGGCAGGCGTGGCCCGCGATCCGCCCCCGTTGAGGAGCCGATCCGGGCGGCGCGACACCGCGGCCGCCTCTCCCCTCTTCTGCACCATCACCCGCTGTGCCAGAGTGGAGTCATGAGCCTTCCGCACGCCGACATCGATCCCGACGGTCTTCTCGAGTACTCGGTCGTGTTCACCGATCGCTCCCTCAATCACATGTCGGCCCGGTTCGTCGGCGTGATGCAGGAGACGCTCGCGATCCTCCGCGAGGCCTACGCGGCGCACAGTGCGGCGATCGTGCCGGGCGGCGGCACCTACGCGATGGAGGCCGTGGCGCGTCAGCTCGCGACCGGCCGGCGCGCGCTCATCGTGCGCAACGGGCTGTTCTCGTACCGATGGTCGCAGATCCTCGAGATGGGCGGCATCGCGAAAGACATCGCAGTGCGCCTCGCCCGCCCGGTGAGCGGCGACGCGGCCTCGGCCTGGGAGCCGGCGCCGGTCGACGAGGTCGTCGCGGCGATCCGCGAGCAGCGGCCCGAGGTGGTCTTCGCTCCGCACGTCGAGACCGCCTCCGGGATGATCCTGCCCGACGACTACCTGCGTGCGCTCGCGGCGGCGACGCACGAGGTCGGCGGCCTCTTCGTGCTCGACTGCATCGCCTCGGGCGCGATATGGGTGGACATGGCGGCGACGGGCGTCGACGTGCTCATCAGCGCGCCGCAGAAGGGATGGAGCGGATCGCCGGGCGCCGCATTCGTGATGCTGAACGAGGCCGGCCGAGCCGCGGTGCTCGCGAGCACCTCGACGAGCTTCGCGGTGGATCTCGGCAAGTGGCTCGCAATCGCCGACGGATACGTCGACGGGAAGGCGATGTACCACGCGACCATGCCGACGGACACCATCGCCCGCAATCTCGTCGCGATGCGCGAGACCCGCGACCGCGGCTGGGAGGCGACGCAGACCGCCCAGGCCGAACTCGGGGCACGCGTGCGCGAGCTGCTCGCGGCGCACGGATTCGCCGCCGTCGCCCAGGGGGAATACGCGGCACCGGGTGTGGTGGTCGTGCACACGGAAGACCCCGAGCTGCACAGCGGCGCACGGCTGAAGGGCGCCGGCCTGCAGGTCGCGGCGGGGGTCCCGCTGCAGTGCGGCGAACCGGAGGGGTTCTCGACATTCAGGCTCGGGCTCTTCGGCCTCGACAAGCTCGCCGACATCGACGGCACGGTGCAGCGCCTCGCGGCCGCACTCGACTCGATCTGAGCGCGCCATGACCCGGCATCGTGCGGTGATCGCGGCCTGGGGTGGCGCGATCATCGTCATCGCGGCCGTCATCGCGGGGATCCTGCTCGTGAATCGCGCCGGAGACCGGGTCGCCGACAGCTACGCCATCGCCTACGACGCCGTCATCGAACCGGCGGAGTACACCGCGCTCGTCGAGGCTGTCACCCGTGAGACGGGCGCGGATCACGTCGTACTCCTCGCGATCGAACACGACGAGGCCCCGGCCGGCGGGCCGGGGGAGGTCTCCGTGCAGCTGATCACCCCGGCGGGCGCGAAGCAT
>JBDIAD010000132.1:0-4708 GCA_039812205.1 Leucobacter sp. | reverse complement strand
GCCTCGGCCCAGCCGATCGGGGCCGACTGGCCGACCCTGGGCTCCTCGGCCCTCGAGTCCGACGGCCGGCCGGCCTTGCATCCGCAGTCGTGATCGTGCGTCGTCGAAACCCGCGAGAATGGGCCGGGCGGGGCGCCGCCCGATCGAATCGAACGGAGGGCCGAACGTGGCCGAGCTTCTCTTCCTGGTGATTGCGGCCCTCGGGCTGGGAGCGGCCCTGCACGATCGCGGTCACGGCCCGGCCGGCCTCCTCGAGCGTGTCGAACGCCGCGCGAAACGCGAGCGGCTCCCCGGGCGGAACCGTCTTCAGGCGCACGGTGGCCTGCGTCACGACTCCGAGTGTGCCCTCGGATCCGACGAAGAGGCTCGTGAGGTCGTAGCCGACGACGTTCTTCCGCGTGCGCGCTCCCGTATGCATGACTCGGCCGTCGGCGAGCACGACCTCGAGGGCCGCGATGGAATCCGAGGTCACCCCGTGCGCGATGCAGCGCAGTCCGCCGGCGTTCGTCGCGATGTTCCCGCCCACCGTCGACAGCGACGCGCTCGCGGGATCGGGCGGGAAGAAGAGCCCGTGCTCGCGCGCCGCCGCATCGAGCCGCGAGGTGACGACCCCGGGCTCCACCACGGCGAGACGGTTCTGCACGTCGATGTCGAGGATCCGGTTCATGCGATCCAGCGCGATGATGAGCCCGCCGGGGTACGCGGTCGCGCCGCCCGCAAGACCGCTCCCGCCGCCGCGCACGCTCACTGCGACGCCGTGCTCGTTCGCCCACCTCAGCGCCGCCGAGACATCGGCCGTCGACTCCGCGCGCACGAGTACGCCGGCAGCGCCCTCGAGCACCGCGCGCGAGGTGTCGCGCGAGAACTCGTCGATGACCGCCGCATCGACGACGACGCGATCGCCGAGTTCGGCACGGAGCTCTTCGATGGTCTCGGGCGGCAGGATCGCTGGCGAATCACTCATGACGCAATCCTAGTTTTCACCCGCGACAGTCGCGGTCGGAGGCGATTTTCTCGCCCTTCAGCATCCTGATAGGGTTCCTAACGATATGACACCGAAGTCTCGAACCAGCGCACCGTCGTCGCACATCCGCGTGCTGGGCCCGGGCGTTCGCAGGCTCACGGCGGCGCTCTGGGAGCGCAAGGTCATCTTCTCGATCGCGGTGATCTCGGGCAGCGTCTTCGCGATCCTGCAGATCGTCACGAGCACGATCATCGGAAATGTGACGCAGAACGTCATCGTGCCCTCCTTCGAGTCGGGCAATCCGATTCCCGGAGCCCTCGCGAGCGGAGCACTGGCGATCGTGGGAATCGCGATCCTGCGCGCCGTCATGATGGCCACGCGCCGGGTCACGACCGGCGCGGGCGTCTACGACCTGCAGCGCGAATACCGCGAACGCCTGTCCCGCGTCTTCTCCGAGGTGCCGCTCCTGTGGCATCGCCGGCAGTCGACCGGCACGCTGCTGAGCTCGGTCTACGCCGATGTCGAGGCGACGTTCTTCGCGCTCCAGCCGTTCCCGTTCGCGCTGTCGACCGTGGTCATGCTGGTCTACGCGGCATTCGTCGTGGCGTTCATCGATCCGCTCATCCTCCTCGTCATGCTCGTCATGATCGTGCTGCTGCTCATCCTCAACGTGCTGCTGCAGTTCTTCGCGGCGCCCATCGCGGTTGAGTCGCAGCGCCTGCGCGCGAAGGTCGCCGAGATCGCGCACGAATCCTTCGACGGCGCGAACGTCGTGAAGTCCCTCGGCCGCGAGGACGAGGAGGAGGCGCGCTTCACGGATGCCGCCGAAGAGCTGCGGCGCAACGGCATCAAGTACGGCTATGTGCGCTCGTGGTTCGACCCGCTCATCGACATCCTGCCGAACATCGGCGTGCTCGCGATCGTGCTGCTCGGCGCGATGCGCATCACCTCAGGTCAGGTGACCACCGGGCAGGTCGTCGAGGTGGCCTACCTCTTCACTCTGATGTCGATGCCGATCCGCTCCTTCGGCTGGGTGCTCGGCGATCTCTCGCGCACCGTCGTCGGATGGAGCCGTGTGCAGCGGCTCCTCACCGTGCAGGGGCGCCAGACGTACGGGACGAAGAGCCTGCCGTCGGACGGCCGCGGCAGGCTCGAGTTCGACGGGGTCTCGTTCACCTATCGCGACGATGAGATCGAAGTGCTGGCCTCGCGCTCGCGCGCCGACGAGGGCGGGCTCATCGGCCCCGATCTCGTCGAGACGACCGCGCTGCACCACGTGAACATGGTGGCGGATCCCGCCGAGGGCTCCCGCGTACTCGCGGTCGTCGGCTCGACCGGTTCGGGCAAATCGACGCTCGCGCTTCTCGCGGCCCGTCTCATCGACCCGACGGCCGGCGTCGTCGGGCTCGACAGCACCGATCTGCGGGATCTCACCGCCGAGACGCTCACCTCCGATGTCGCCCTCGTGCTGCAGCAGGCGTTCGTGTTCGACGACACCGTGCGCCACAACGTGACCCTCGGTGAGGATTTCGACGATGACGAGGTGCGCTGGGCGCTCGGCATCGCGCAGGCCGAGACATTCGTCGACGAGCTTCCGGAGGGCCTCGACACCAAGCTCGGCGAGCGCGGCGAATCGCTCTCCGGCGGCCAGCGCCAGCGCATCGCGCTCGCCCGCGCCCTCGTGCGGCGCCCGCGCCTGCTCATCCTCGATGACGCGACGAGCGCCTGCGATCCGTCGGTGGAAGAGGCGATCCTGGCGGGGATCCGCACCCATATGACGGAATCCACGCTGCTGCTCATCGCCTATCGCAAATCGACCATCTCGATCGCCGATCAGGTCGTCTTCCTCGAACGCGGCCGCGTGATCGCGAACGGCACGCACGCCGAGCTGCGCGAGACGAGCGCCGCCTACCGCGCCCTCGTCGACGCCTACGACGAGGCCGCGATCGCGCAGAACCTTCTCGAAGCGGGGGAGGGCGTCTCGTGAGCACTACCGCCGCCGGGGCGTCCGCGAGCCTGCAATCATCGGAGAGCATGCCCGATCAGGGCGCCTTCGTCACGATCCGACGCGGGCTCTCGCTCACCCCCGCGGTCCTCCGCGGAGTGTGGATCACGCTCGTCCTCGCGGTGATCTCCACCGCCGGGAAGATCGTCGTGCCCGTCGCTGTGCAGCGCGCCCTCGACGACGGGGTGATCGCACCCCCGACCCCCGACATCGGCATCATCGCGACGACCACGGGCTTCGCGGCCGCGGCCCTCGTGCTCACCTCGCTCAGCAATATGGTGATGAACCGCCGCCTGTTCCGGCTGTCCGAGACGGCGCTCGCGACGCTGCGCGAGCGAGCCTTCCGGCACATCCACGACCTCTCCCTGCTCACGCAGGGGACCGAGCAGCGCGGCGCGCTCGTGTCGCGCGTCACGAGCGATGTCGACACCGTGAGCCAGTTCATGAGCTTCGGCGGCGTCATGCTCATCGTCATGTCGCTGCAGCTGGTGTTCGCGACCGTGGTGATGGCGCTCTACTCGTGGCCGCTCGCGATCGTCGTATGGATCGTCTACCTGCCGATGTTCTGGCTCATGAACACGATTCAACGGCATATTCGCGCTCGCTATCAGAAGGTGCGCCGGGCCGTGGGCGGCATGCTCGGCTCGGTGTCGGAGTCGCTGGTGGGCGCCGCCACCTTGCGCGCCTACGGCATCACCGACCGGGTGCACGATGGCAATGCGGAGCGGATCGGCGCCGTGCGCGACGAGCAGTACTCGGTGCTGCGGCCGATGTCGTGGTCGTTCGTACTCTCCGAAGCGTTCGACGGGATATCGACGGCCGTCGTCATCGTCGTCGGCATCGTGCTCGGCGCCGGCGCGCTCGGCATCGGCGAGGGCATCATCTCGGCCGGCGGGCTCGTCGCCTTCGTCTTCCTCGTCTCGCTCTTCAACCAGCCGGTGCGCATGGGAGCGGAGATGCTCTCGGAGGCGCAGAACGCGGTCGCCGGATGGCGGCGCGTGCTCGGCGTGCTCGACACCCGGGCCGACATCTCGGATCCCGCGGGCAGCATGGACCCGAAGACCGGTGAGAAGACGGCGCCGCGCGCGGATGCGCAGCCGCTTCCCGCGGGCGGCCTGTCGCTCGAGGCGCGCGGGCTGCACTTCCGGTATCCGACCGGGCCGGAGGTGATCCACAATCTCAGTGTGGTGCTGCCGGCGGGATCGCACACCGCGATCGTCGGCGAGACCGGATCGGGCAAGACCACCTTCGCGAAACTGCTCACCCGCATGATGGACCCGAGCGCCGGCGAGGTGCGCATCGGCGATGTGGAGCTCGACCGGGTGCCGTTCTCATCGTTGCGTTCGCGCGTGATCATGGTGCCGCAGGACGGCTTCCTGTTCGACACGACTGTGGCGGGCAATCTCAGCTACGGCAAGCCCGACGCGACCCATGACGAGATGCGTCGGGCGATCGTCGAACTCGGGCTCGGGGAGTGGCTCGCGGGGCTGCCGTGGGGGCTCGATACGCCCGTGGGCCAGCGCGGTGAGGCGCTCTCGGCGGGGGAGCGGCAGCTCGTCGCGCTCGCTCGTGCGTATCTCGCCGATCCCGATGTGATCGTGCTCGACGAGGCGACGAGCGCCGTCGACCCGGCCGCCGATGTGCGACTGCAGTACGCCGTGGAGGGGCTCGCGCGCGGTCGCACGACCGTGACCATCGCGCACCGCCTGTCGACGGCGGAGCGCGCCGATCAGGTGCTC
>JBDIAD010000131.1:0-4711 GCA_039812205.1 Leucobacter sp. | reverse complement strand
GGCGAGCACGAGGCGGTGGATCGGCGCCCCCATGGACCGCGCGAAGTGACCGGAGAGGATGTTGCCGAAATTCCCGGAGGGCACCGTCACCGAGATCTGCTGAGCCGCGCGCTGCGCGCCGCCGAGCGCGTCGGTGGCGCGCAGCCAGGCCCAGAAGTAGTACACGATCTGCGCGGTGATCCGGCCGAGGTTGATGGAGTTCACCGTGCCGAGATCGTGCGCGCGCTTGAAGTCGAGGTCGCCCGAGAGCTCCTTGACGAGATTCTGGCAGTCGTCGAAGACGCCCTCGACGGCGATGTTGTGGATGTTCGCATCGTCGAGCGAGTACATCTGCGCCCGCTGGAAGTCGCTCATGCGACCCTGCGGCGACAGCATGAAGACCGCGATCCCTTCCTTGCCGCGCAGCGCGTACTCGGCGGCCGAGCCGGTATCGCCGGAGGTCGCACCGAGGATGTTCAGCGCGCGTTCCCGCCGCGAGAGCGCGTATTCGAGCACCTGCCCAAGGAACTGCATCGCCATGTCCTTGAAGGCGAGCGTCGGCCCCTCCGAGAGCCCGACGAGCGTGAGCCCGCCCCCGATCGGGGTGAGCGGCACGACCCCCGAGGTCGGGAAGTTCTCGGTGCTGTAGGCCGCGCGGCACATCCGCGCGAGATCGTCTCGCGGGATATCGCTCGCGAAGAGCCCGATCACCTCGGTCGCGAGCTCGGCGTACCCCAGCTCGCGCCAATCCTCGAGCTGCTCCCGGGTCACCGTCGGCATCGTCTCGGGTACCGCGAGACCGCCATCGGGCGCGAGGCCTTCGAGCAGCGTCTCGCTGAACGGCGCCGCGGTCATTCCGCCCCGGGTCGAGATGTACTTCACTGCACGCTCCTTCAGAGTGTCGAACCCCCTCATTCTTGCAGGTCGGGATGGCCGACGGCCGAGCCGGTCGGCCGCCGAGCGGCGGAACGCACCCGCGGCGGCGGGCATGGGTTCACAGGTCGGCGATGATGATCCGCTTCATCTGCATCATCCGGTCCATGGCGCCCGGGTGGGCGAGCAGCTCCCCCATGTTCTCGGGGGTCACCTGCCAGCTCACGCCGAAGCGATCGACGAGCCAGCCGCAGATCTCGCTCTCAGGGTCCGTCGACAGCGCATCCGCGACGCGGTCGATCTCCTCCTGATCCGGGCAGAGCACCTCCAGGGACACGCCGTTCGTGAATCCGTGATCCACCCCCGAGCCGTTGTCGTTCGCGACGAACCACTGCTCGCCGAGGCGGAACTCGCCGAAGGCGAGCGCCTCGGCCGATGCCTTCCCGCTCGGCTGGCCGTACGCCTGCCGCTTGCCGATCTCGGAACCGCCCGGGCTGTCCGCGAAGAGCGCGGTGTAGGTGTCGGCGGCCTCCGCGGCGCGATCCTGCGCCGGACCGTCGAACATCAGCGCGGGGATCACGAAGGGGCGCGGCTCGCCCTCGGGGTCGGTGAGGATGAGCTGCCAGCTCACTCCGAAGCGATCCTCGATCCAGCCGTAGTTGCGGCTGAACGGGTACTCGCCCAGCGGCATGAGCGCCTTGCCCCCGTCGGCGAGCTTCGTCCACAGCTGCTCTTGCGCCATGCGCGCCGCGTCCTCGGAACCCCCGAAGCGCAGTGGATCGAAGTTCAGCATGAAGGAGATCGACGGATTCGGTCGGAACTCGTCCCCCGCGTTGATCAGCATGAGACGGTAGCCGTCGATGAGCACGGAGACGGAGAGCGGCTGCCCGGCGAGCGGCTGCTGGAACTCCGGGAGGCCTTCCGTGGCGTACCGCGCTTCGATGGTGTACGAGGCGTCGTCGAAGGCGTTGCTGTAGAACTCGGCGACTTCCTCGGCGTTTCCGGTACACCAGATATTCGGAATGATTCGCTGTCGCATCGGGGTTCCTCTCTCGCTCGCGATCGCGGGTGTGATGCTGATTGTGAGCAAGATTACGGGACGAGGAGCGGCAGCGGAACTGTGAATACCCCCGAAGAATTACTCCCGGATGCGCGCGTCGAATGCGGCTGCCGCGGCGCGGACGCCGGCGAGCTTCGCCTCGGTGGCCTCCTCGGCTTTCAGCGTGCGATCGTCGGCGCGGAAGCGCAGCGCGAAGGTGAGCGCGCGCTCCCCCTCGGGAATCCCTTCGCCGCGGTAGTCATCGACGATGTGCCCGTGCTCGAGCAGATCACCGGCGCCCGCCACCACGGCCGCGAGCACCGCGCCCGCGGGCACCTCGACGTCGACGAGCAGCGTGAGATCCTGCGTCGCCGCCGGGTAGGTGGAGAGCTGACGTGTCGATGCCTCGCGCGGCGCGTGCTCGATGAGCGCGCCCAGGTTCAGCTCGAAGGCGGCGACTCGGCCGGGCAGGTGATGATCCGCCACCAGCGACGGCAGCAGCTCGCCCGCGACCCCGATCACCGTGAACACGCCGTCGAGGATCATGCCGAGCTCGGCGGTGCGCCCCGGGTGGAAGGCGCGATGCGCGCCGTGGCGGATCGAGAGCTCCACGTGCACCGCGGCCGCGAGTGCGCGCGCCGCGTCGATCGCGTCGGCCCAGTCTGCCGCACGGTAGGCCTCGCCCGGCTGCTTGCGCACGGCCGCGCCGAGCAGCAGCCCGGAGACGAGGCGCGGCTGCGCGGGGATCGAGGCGTTCAGCGTCGCGAGCGTGTCATCGCCCGGGCGCAGCCCGAGCGGCGGGGTGGCGATGCTCGGGCGATCCCCGGGCACGGGGAGGAACACCGAGCCGAACTCGACGAGCGACAGGTCGGTGATGCCGCGCGAGACGTTGCGCTGCGCGGCGGTGACGAGTCCGGGAAGCAGCGAGAGCCGCATGAACGACGCCTCGGCATCGAGTGCGTTCGCGAGCTTCACGGCCTCCGGGATCGCGGTGCTCTCGAGGATCTCGTTCGTGACCGCGTCGTTCACGCCGGAGCCGAAGGCGTCCAGCTGCGCGCGCGTCATGAAGGGGTAGCTCTGGATCTCGTCGAGGCCGAACGCCATCGCGGCGTCGGCGGCGCGGCGGCGCATCTGCTGTTCGCGGGTGCGCCCGCGGCCCGCGGGGGCGACCGGCAGCGCGGACGGGATGCGGTCGTAGCCGATCAGGCGGGCGGCCTCCTCGACGAGATCGGCCTCGCGCCTCAGATCGCTGCGCCAGCTCGGGGCGGAGACGGCGATCGTGCGCTCCCCCGCGGCCTCGATCGTGCACTCGAGCATTTCGAGCGAGGCGATGATCTCGGCATCGGTGAAATCGGTGCCGAGCAGGCCGTTCACCCGGGCGAGCGGGAGCGTCACCGGCCGCGGCGCCCAGGGCGCGGTGAGTTCGGCGCCGAGCGGGTCGATGGCGCCCCCCGCGAGCTCGACGAGCAGATCGGCCATGCGCTGGGCCGCGGCCCCCGCGACGAGCGGATCGACGCCTCGCTCGTAGCGCTTGGACGCCTCGCTCGGCAGTTTGTGGCGGCGCTGGCTGCGCGCGATGGTCACCGGATCGAACGTCGCGGCCTCGATGAGCACCGCGGTCGTGTCGTCGTCCGATTTGGTGGAGTCGCCTCCCATCACTCCGGCGAGCCCGATGGGGCCCGATTCGTCGGTGATGAGCAGGTCTTCGGGATCGAGTTCGCGGCGCTGGCCATCGAGCGTTACGAGGGTCTCCCCCGCTGCCGCCCGGCGGACGGTGATGCCGCCCGAGAGCTTCGACAGATCGTAGGCGTGCAGCGGCTGACCGAGCTCGAGCATGACGTAGTTCGAGATGTCGACCACGATGCCGAGACTGCGGATCCCGGCGAGCTGCAGTCGAGCGATCATCCAGGCCGGGGTCGGCGTGGTCGAGTCGACGCCCCGCACGACGCGGGCGATGAATCCGCTGCAGCCCGCGTTGCCGTGGATCGGGGACGCGTCGTCCAGCACGACCGGGAAGCCGGATCCGCTCCCGATCTCGTGGGCGAACGCCGGATCGATGAAGCTCGCGCCGGTCGCGTGCGAGTACTCGCGCGCGATGCCGCGCACCGAGAATGCGTAGCCGCGATCGGGCGTCACGTTGACCTCGACCGCGCTGTCGCGCATTCCGAGGAGTTCGAGGGCGTCGCTGCCGACCTCGGGGTCGAGACCGAGACGCGAGAGCACGATGATGCCCTCGTGATCCTCGCCGAGCGCGAGCTCCTTCGCGGAGGCGATCATGCCGTCGCTCGTGTGCCCATAGGTGCTGCGGGCGGCGATGCGGAAGTCGCCGGGCAGCACGGCCCCGGGAAGCGTCACGACGACCTTGTCGCCGGCCTCGAAGTTGTGCGCCCCGCACACGATGCCGCGAACATCGTCGCCGCCATCCGCGGCGCGCTGCCCCTCAGGGGCCACTCGCACCTGGCACCAGTTGATCGTCTTGCCGTTGGTCTGCGGCTCGGGCTCGCGCGAGAGCACCTGGCCGACGACGATCGGGCCGGTCGCCTCGAAGCGGTGGATGTCTTCTTCCTCGAAACCGACGCGCACGAGATCGGCGTGCACCTGCTCGGGGGTCGCATCGGCGGGGAGCGCGACGTGCTCGGCCAGCCATGAGAGTGGAATACGCATCAGACGAGTCCTCCGAACTGACGGTTGAAACGGACATCGCCCTCGACCATGTCGCGCATATCGCCGAGGCCGTTGCGGAACTGCAGCGTGCGCTCGATGCCCATGCCGAAGGCGAAGCCCTGGTACTCATCCGGGTCCACGCCCGCCGCCCGCAGC
>JBDIAD010000130.1:0-4713 GCA_039812205.1 Leucobacter sp. | reverse complement strand
CCGGATCACCTCGTCCATTCCGACGACTCCTCCGCTGCGCCTCAGAATGCGCCCGCGCACGATTGCCCGGGCGTAGATCTCGGCCTCTCCGGTCTCCGCGGCCGGCCGCACGAAGCGCTGCTCGATGTACACGGCCTGATCGTCGAATCCCATGATCCGCGATTCGATGCTGAATCGCATCCAAGGATTCAGCGACTTCCGATACGAGATGGTCTGGGCCACGACGACGGGATACCACCCCAGCCGGCGGAAGACGCCGAGAATGCCGGTGCGGCGCATCAGCTCGAAGCGGCCGACGTCCATGATGCTCAGGTACTTTCCGTTGTTCATGTGGCGGAGAACGTCGAGATCGGTCGGCCACACACGGAAGCGCGAGACCGCGACCGCGTCGATGCGGAGCGGATCCATGCGCGAGGCGACGGCCCAGAGATGCCACAGCGTGCGGGGAAGCATATGCATACATCGACACTAGCCCTGGAGCCGGTCGAGCGGGCCCGCGCGTCGGAGCCGGAAGGGCCCGTGTACACTGGATCCGCGCGAATCGCGCCTGCACCTGATGAGACATGGAGAGCGGACTGCACATGGCAACCTCGAACGACATTAAGAACGGCACCGTCATCATGGAGGGCGGCCAGCTCTGGAGCGTGGTCGAGTTCCAGCACGTGAAGCCGGGCAAGGGCGGCGCATTCGTGCGCACCAAGCAGAAGAACGTCGTCTCGGGCAAGATCATCGACAAGACCTACAACGCGGGTGCGAAGATCGAGACCGCCACGGTCGACCGCCGCGATTTCCAGTACCTCTACCAGGACGGCGCGGACTTCGTCTTCATGGACACGAGCGACTACGACCAGATCACCGTCTCGGGCGTCGTCGTCGGCGATGCCGCCAAGTACATGCTCGAGAACCAGCAGGTGCAGATCGGCCTGCACGAGGGCGAGCCGCTCTACCTCGAGCTCCCTGCGTCGGTGGTCCTCGAGATCACCTATACGGAGCCGGGTCTGCAGGGCGACCGCTCGACCGGCGGCACGAAGCCCGCGACGGTCGAGACCGGCGCCGAGATCCAGGTGCCGCTCTTCCTCGAGACGGGCACCAGGGTGAAGGTCGATACCCGCACGGGCGACTACCTCGGTCGCGTGAACGACTAACCTGCGCGGATGAGTGCACGGAGCAAGGCTCGCAAGCGAGCGCTCGACATGCTGTTCCAGGCCGATGTGCGGCGGGTGCCGCTGTCGGAGATCGTGGAGGCCGAGGCGCGGCTGGCGGCGGGGGAGCCGGATCGTCAGGCCTCATGGCTGTACGCGCGCGAGATCGTGGACGGGGTGGCGGATCACGCCGCCGAGATCGACGACCTGCTGATCGGATACGCGCAGGGATGGACTCTGGACCGCATGCCCAACGTGGATCGGGCGATTCTGCGCCTGGCCTCCTGGGAACTGCTCCACAACCCGGAAGTGCCCATGGCCGTCGCGATCGACGAGGCGGTGATTCTCGCCCAGGAGTACTCCACCGAGGACAGCGCGCGGTTCGTCAATGGGATTCTCGCGAGGATCGCGCAACACGCGGAATGATTTTCTCAGCCTTTTCGGGGCGAAAACCTGTTAATTTCGTCCTTAGAGACCCATGCAGGATGTGAAGGTGCACGCATAGCGGCGTCATATTGTGCTGCGTGCGAGTGCGTGAGCTCCTGCTCGCCGAAGATAGTAGGGGTATGGAAAACGAAATACCGCTCGGAAAACGAAGCAAGTCGTATCGTTTTTTCGAAATGCTGCCGGCGATCGTGAGTTACTCGATCCTCGCGCTCGTCATCGTTCTGCCCATGATCTCGCCGAGTCTCGGGGCCTGGTACGTGCTGGCGATCGTGGCGATCATGTTCGCCCGGGCGATTCGCAGCGCGATCGATCTCTCGCGCGGGTATCGTCGGCTGCGCCGGGCGGATCGCGTGAACTGGCACGAGCGGCTGCGCGATCTCGAGGATCCCGAGGCGACGCTTCGGGGCCGCAGCCGGGAGCATGCGTCCCTCTACGAGTACGCGGCGCATCGCACGCGCCTGCAGCGATTGGTCGATCACCCGGAGCAGCATCTGCCGCCGAGCAGCATCGTGCACGCCGTGATCGTGACGGCCTACAACGAGTCCTACGACGTGATCGTGCCGACGATTCGCACGCTCGCGAACTGCACGACCGCGCCGTCCGCGCTTCGCGTCTTCCTCGCCTACGAGGAGCGGGGCGGCGCCGAGATGGCGGCCACCGCGACTCGACTCGAGCGTGAATTCCACGGCGTATTCGGCGCTTTCGAGCTCGTTCCGCATCCGGCGGGCCTGCCCGACGAACTCGCGGGCAAGGGCGCGAACCTCACTTTCGCCGGGCATGCGGTGCAGGCCTATATGGCCGAGCAGGGCATCGACCCGGCCAATGTGCTCGTCACGTCGCTGGACTGCGACAACAAGCCGCATCGCAGCTACTTCGACTGCGCGGCCTACTACTTCGCGGTGAACGCCGATCGCACGCGCACCTCGTTCCAGCCGCAGTCGCTCTTCCTGAACAACATCTGGGACGCCCCGGCGCCCACGCGCGTGATCGCCTCGGGGAACACCTTCTGGAATCTGACCTCGTCGATGCGCCCGCTCACGCTGCGCAACTTCGCCTCGCACAGTCAACCGCTCGACGCGCTGATCGAGATGGGCTTCTGGAGCAAGCGCACCATCGTCGAGGACGGGCATCAGTACTGGCGCAGCTACTTCCATTTCAAGGGGAAGTACTCGGTGGTCGCGATCCCGGTGCCGATCTATCAGGACGCCGTTCTGGCGGGGAGCTACAAAGAGACCCTCGTCGCCCAGTTCAAGCAGCTCAGCCGCTGGTCGTACGGCGCCTCCGACGTGCCGTACGTCGCGACGCGAACGTTCGGGCGCCGCCGCGAAGCACCCTTCTGGTCCTCCCTCTGGCGGCTCGCGTCGCTCTTCGAGGGGCATGTGACGCTTGCCTGCCTCTCCGTCATCGTCGCCGTCGGCGGCTGGCTGCCGGTGCTCATCGCAGGCCGCGCGGCACGCCACGACCATTTCGTGCAGTCCCTGCCGTATCTCGTGAGCACGGCGCAGCAGATCGCGATGATCGGTCTTGTGATCTCGATCGTGCTCGCCTGGCGGATGCTTCCGCCGCGGCCCGAGCGCTACGGGGCCTTCCGCAATGTCGGCATGCTGGCGCAGTGGCTGCTGTTCCCCGTGACGATCATCGCCTACAACGCGACGACCGCGCTCTACTCGCAGGGGCGCCTGCTGATCGGCAAGTACCGCGAGCGCTTCGACGTCACCGCCAAGTCGACGGTGCCGCTGGGCGGAAACCGGACCCTGACCTCGCCCATCCCGATCACCGCGTCGATTCCGCTTCCGGGCGGCGGTGCCCCGTTCTCCGCGGGCCTGCCGCTCGCGGGAGGACTGACCGTCACGGCGACGATCCCGGTGATCCGCTCGCTCACCGAACCGTCGAGCGATCCGGTGGTGCGCTCGCGGACCCTGACGGTCTCGCCCGCGACCGGCACGGTGACGAGTATTCGCCCGAGCGAATACGAGTAGTCGGGGTGAAGACCGCCGCGTTGCGGTAATATAGGTGGAGCAACAGCACTTCTTTAAGGGCGTCCTGTGAGGCGCGAAAGGGGGGCGGTGTTTTGACTGCGCGAATCGTGCTCGAACGAGACGAGATTTCGCGGGCCTTGACCCGTATCTCGCATGAGATCCTCGAAGCCAATAAGGGCGCCGAGGGGTTGATCATCGTCGGCATCCCGACGCGGGGCTCCATTCTCGCCCGGCGCATCGCCGAGACCATCGGCCGCATCGACGGCACCGCGGTCTTCGCCGGGCAGCTCGATGTCACGATGTACCGCGACGATCTCGCGCACCAGCCGACCCGCACTCCCCAGGCGACGATCATGCCCGACGCCGGAATCGACGAGAGCACGGTCGTGCTCGTCGACGACGTGCTCTACTCGGGACGCACCGTGCGCGCGGCACTGGATGCGCTGGGCGCGCACGGCAGGCCCAGGGCGGTGCGACTCGCGGCGCTGATCGACCGCGGGCATCGCGAACTCCCGATCCGCGCCGATTACATCGGAAAGAACCTTCCGAGTTCGAAGGACGAGCGGATCTCCGTCCGCCTCACCGAGGTCGACGGCATCGACGAGGTGGCGATCTCGTGAAGCATCTGCTCGACACCCGGACTCTCGCGCGCGACGACGCGCTCCAGCTGCTCGACACCGCGGAGAACATGGCGGCGACGCAGGATCGCGAACTGCGCAAGCTCCCCACGCTGCGCGGGAAGACCGTCGTGAACCTGTCCTACGAGGACAGCACGCGGACGCGCATCTCCTTCGAGGCCGCCGCCAAGCGCCTCTCCGCCGATGTCATCAACTTCAGCGCCAAGGGCTCCTCCGTCAGCAAGGGGGAGTCCCTGAAAGACACGGCGCAAACGCTTCAGGCGATCGGCGCCGACGGCGTGGTGATCCGCCATCCCGCGAGCGGCGCGCCCGAGCGACTCGCCCGCAGCGGATGGATCCACGCCGGCGTGCTGAACGCCGGTGACGGCACGCACGAGCACCCGACCCAGGCGCTGCTCGACGCCTTCACCATGCGGCGGCGCATCTTCGGGGCGGCGGCGAGCACCGGCCGCGATCTCGACGGGATCTCGGTCGCGATCGTCGGCGATATCGCGCACTCGCGCGTGG
>JBDIAD010000129.1:0-4726 GCA_039812205.1 Leucobacter sp. | reverse complement strand
GGCCACCTCGTTCGTCTTCCTCAGCGCTACCAGTTCGACCATGCAACCAAGCTTACGTGAACGGGCGTTGCAACCACGATATGCGGTACGAGAACCCGCTGTATCTCGCCGAGGAAGCGGCGGCGCTCAACGAGCTCGCCGACGGTCGCCTCGCGCTCGGCATCAGCCGCGGATCCCCCGAACCCGCGCTTCGCGGCTACGAGGCCTTCGGCTATGCGCGCTCCGATGACGACCGCAGCGGCGATCTGGCGCGAGAGAAGTTCGACCTCTTCATGCGGGCCGTGGCCGGAGAGAAACTGGTCGATGCCGATCCGCACATGTACGGCCCCGGCCAGAGACTCGCGCTCGAACCCCATTCCCCGATCCTTCGCGATCGCATCTGGTGGGGCGCCGGCTCGCGCCAGAGCGCCATCGCCACCGGTAAGGCCGGCCTGCACCTGATGAGCAGCACCCTCCTCACCGAGGCCACCGGCGAGCCCTTCGACGTGCTGCAGCGCAAGCAGATCGACGCCTTCCGCGAGGCGTATCGCGAGGCCGGGCACACCGGGGCGCCGCGCACCAGCGTCAGCCGCAGCATCTTCCCGCTCGTGAGCGACCAGGATCGCATGTACTTCGGGCTGCGCTCACGCGAGAATCAGGATCAGATCGGCGTGATCGACGGGTACCGATCCACGTTCGGCAAAACCTATGCCGATGAGCCCGATCGCCTCATCGATCAGCTGCGGCGCGACGAGGCCCTGATGGCCGCCGACACTGTGCTTTTGACGATTCCGAATCAGCTGGGCCCCGAATACTGCGCCGCGGTTCTCGAGAACTTCGCGAAGCACGTGGCCCCCGAACTCGGCTGGCTGCCGAACACCGAGGGGCCGGTTCGCGGGGCGGCATTGCTCACCGCATAGGGAGCCGCGGGGCGGATCGCGCAATGATGGTGTCATGCCCGCGTTCGTGATCCGCCCGTCCCATGGCCCCACCGAGTACCCGCAGCTCGTCGAGATCTGGCGCAGCGCCGTTCGCGCGACCCACGATTTCCTCGACGAGTCGGACTTCGAGCGCATCGAAGCGGGCCTGGCGCCCCGGTATCTCCCCGCGGTCTCGCTCATCGTCGCAGAGCTCGACGGAATTCCCGTCGGCTTTGCCGGGATTGCCGACGGAAGCCTCGAAATGCTCTTCGTATCGGATTCGGCGCGCGGCTCCGGCGTCGGAACTGCGCTGCTCGCCGAGGCCGTCGCCGAGCACGGCGCGACCAGGGTCGATGTCAACGAGCAGAACATGAGCGCGCTCGGCTTCTATCTCAGCCGGGGTTTCGTGCAGGTCGGCCGGAGCGAGCTCGACGGTGACGGCCGCCCGTACCCGCTGCTCCACCTCGAGACCTCCGATGGGAAGTAGCTCGGCGGATCGCGCAATGATGGTGTCATGCCCGAGTTCGTGATCCGCCCGCCCCGCCTCGATGAGGCCGAGACGATTGCCGAGCTGCATCTGCGCACCTGGGAGGAGACCTACGCGGACGTGTTCCCGGTCTCGGCCTGGGACGTCGAGGCGCGCAAGGCTCGCCTGAAGATGTGGCGCGCGATCTGCACGAGCCCGCGACCGGGCGATCGGTTCGCCGTCGCCGAGCGCGACGGCGAACTCGTGGGGTTCGCCGGATGCGGTGCGAGTACGGATGCGCCGCCCGTGCGCGACCGGCATCTCTACTTCATCTACCTGCTGGCGAGCGAACAGGGATCGGGGGCCGGTCAGGCGCTGCTCGACGAGGTGCTCGGCGATGCCCCCGCGAGCCTCTGGGTGCTCGAGAGCAACGCGCGGGCGCAGGCGTTCTACGCGCGCAACGGCTTCGCGCTCGACGGTTACCGGCAGCCGACCGGGTTCGATACCGGCGGCGACGAAGTGCGGATGGTCCGCTGATCGCAGGCCGTGCGGCGTTGCCACTCGCTGCCGTCGCCATCGGTGCGCATTCGGGCTGAGAAACACCCATCCGGCTGGCGTACATCACGAAAGTCTCAGCCGAATCGCCCTTTCTCAGCCGAAATCCATGCAGAGGCTACGTCGCATCCCAGAGCCGCCGATAGAAGGCGATTCGCTCCGGGTCGGGCCGGGCGCCGTAGGCCTCCCAGAACACCCGCTCGTCGTAGCGCTCGAAGTTCCACGCGAGCGACATCGTCATCACGGCGAGATCGGCCCAGCGGTCGGCAACTCCGAGGCGCCCGAGATCCACATGGCCGGCGAACGCGCCGCGGGCGTCGATCAGCGTGTTCGGCGCGCACGGATCGCCCTGGCAGAGCACGAGCCGGTCGATCGGCGGTATCGGGTCGAAGAGGTGCGGATCGCACCCGGCCGCACCCAACCGAGCATGCACGGCCCACTCGTAGGGGCAGTCGTCGATCGGGATCTCGTGCAGCCGCCGCAGGCCCGAGCCGAGGGCGCGCAGCGCCGCATCGGGGTCGCGGGCCCAGCGCTCGCCGATGGCCGGCACCCCGGGAAGCGCCCGCGTGAGGAGCACCTCCTCTGAATCACCCGCGGCGTAGTGCACCGCCTCGGGCACCGGATGGCGCCCCTGCAGCCATCGCAAGCGCTCGTACTCTGCGGCGAGCGACTCACCCGAATCCCGCGAATTCCACTTCGCGAAGAACCACGGATCGGCGACGTCTTGGTCACGACCTCCGCAGCCGCAGCGGTCGCCCTCGTCTCCGGCTCCTCTGAATCGACGCACATCGCCGATCGCCCACGTCACCCCGCCGGCCTCGTTCTGCCAGACGGCGCGACGTGGTCTCTCCGTGAGGCTCAGTTCGTCGAGCACCGCGCGCAGGAGGGCCGGCATCTCCGGCTCGACGGCGGGGGCTCCGGCGCGGGCTGTCATGCTCACACGCTAGCGCAGCGCTTCGGGGCCGAGAGCGCGGTATCGAAGACTCGAACCGAGGGTTCAGGGCCGCGGGCGCAGAGCCGGGCGTCTCCGAAACGAGGGTTCAGAGCCGAATGTCGGCGGCTCCGCTTACGCTGTGCGCATGGCTACCCACTTCTACACCGCATCGACCCTCGACGGCTTCATCGCCACTCCCGACCATTCGCTCGCGTGGCTCTTCGCCCAGGAGTTCGATTTCGAGGGGCCGATGGCGTACCCCGAGTTCATTCAGAGCGTCGGCGCACTCATCATGGGCGCCTCGACGTACGAATGGCTGCTGCGCAAGGGCGAGGAGTGGGGCTACGACATGCCGGCCTGGGTGCTCACTCATCGAGAGCTCGATGTGCCCGAAGGCGCAGATGTGCGTTTCGCGCGGGGCGACGTCACCGAGATCCACGAACTCGCGACGGCCGCGGCCGCAGGAAAGCACGTCTGGGTGATGGGCGGCGGTGATGTCGCCGGCCAGTTCGCCGATGCAGGCCTGCTCGACGAGGTATGGGTGCAGATCGCGCCGGTCACGCTCGGCGAGGGCCAGCCGCTGCTGCCGCGCGGCCTGCAGCTCGAGCTCCTCGACTACGCGCGCAACCGCGCGTTCATGTGCACGCGCTACCGGGTGGTCGGGCGTCTCCCCGAGACCGCCGGAGAGTGAGGCACCGCAGAGTCGACACCGGTCACGATCTCGTCATCGCGAGGAGCTCGTCTTGGAGCTCAGCACGATCTCGCGCATTCAGCACCTCGCCCCAGAGGGGAGCGCTGCTCACACCGTCGGTTGCGGCGACGATCAACCGCACGACTCGAGCGGGGAGGCCGTCAGCGTGGAGATCTTCGCGCCAGCGGCGGCCGTCGGCGATGGCCATCTCCTGCACGACCTCCTCGAAGGCGAGCTGCGCGGCGACGCCGATCACCTCGCGCACACCGTCGAGCGCCGCCCCGGAGAAGCTCACCCGGATGTATGCCCGCGCCAGCCGGCCGGGGACATCCGCGAGTTCACGTTCAGCCTCGTGAAGCACAGCTTCTCGGAAGCGCGTGAAGAGATCCTGGGCGCACGCGATCATCAGTGCCTCTTTCGTGGGGAAGTGGTAGAGCAAACCTCCCTTGGAGACCCCGGCGGCTTCGGCGATCGCGCTCAACGGCACCTCCGCTCCGCGCCGCGCGATGAGCCGTGCCGCCGCCTCGAGAATCACGCGGCGCGTGTCATCTGCATCACGACCAGCCGTTCGAGCCATGAATGTTCGCCTCCTACGCCTCCGCCGATTCGGCATCGACCGGCGTCTTCGAATTCGGGATGAGCTTCAGCGCCACGACGGCGCCGATCATCATGATCGCAGCAGCGACGAAGGTCGTGCTCTGCATCGCGACCACGAACGCCTCCCGCGCGGCCTCGAAGATCTCCGACCCCGGCGCATACGCCTCGGCCGCCGTCGCGAGCGACTCGTGCACGGCATCGGGCATGCCGTCGGGCACCGCGACGCGATAGATCACCATCACGACCGAACCCAGCACCGCGATGCCGAGCGCGGCGCCGAGCTCGTAGGCCGTCGCCGAGATCGACGACGCGGCCCCCGCTTTGTCTTCGGGCACCGACGACACCACCGCGTCGATGCTCAGCGTCTCCGAGATGCCGAGGCCGAGACCGAGCGGAACGGTCGCCAGCACGACCCAGACGAGATGCTCGGCGCCCTCGACCATCGCTACCGACATCAGCCCGAGCGAGGCGATCGCGAGCGCCAACGCGATCGCGCGCCCGCGACCGAGCCGCCCCAGCAGAAACCCGACGACCGCGACGGCGAGCATGGAGGCGATCGCGACCGGCAACTGAGCGAGGCCCGC
>JBDIAD010000128.1:0-4751 GCA_039812205.1 Leucobacter sp. | reverse complement strand
CGGAGCTGCGGGTCGACGGCGGCGGATCGGCGAGCGACATGATGATGCAGTTCCAGGCCGATCTGCTCGGAATCGACGTGGTGCGCCCCGAGAACCTCGAGACGACCGCGCTCGGCGCGGCCTTCGCGGCCGGACTCGCGAGCGGGGTGTGGGAGTCGCTCGACGAGCTCGCCGGCCTGGTGCGCGAGGGGCGGCGGTGGGTTCCGCGCATGGAGGGGGCGGATCGCGACCGGCGCCTGCGTCTCTGGAACCGCGCCGTCGAGCGCTCGCTGAACTGGGTCGACGACGACGTGCGGGCGCTGTAGCGCCGGCGTGGTGATCCGCCCGACCCCGCATGGCCTGCCTGACCCGCCTGACCCGCCTGGCCTGCCCTCGCCTGCCGCGACTCGGACCCCGCTCCCTCGGTCGGAGATTCGGTCTTGAATCGGAGGAATTCCGCCGAATTCACCCGAACGAACGGTGATTCTCCGAACGAAGGGGGCCGCGTGAACGCGCCGGATCCACTCGCTCGGGATTCGGCTGAGAAACAGCCACTCGGCTGAGAGATTCGCGGAACTCTTCCGCCCGATAGCTGTTTCTCAGCCCGATCGGCTTCTCGGCCTGATCGGCTTCGCGGCCCGATCGACCCGCCGGCAGCGAACACCCGCGCGCTCACCGCCGCCGCACGAGTAATGTGCCAGCTATGAGCATGGGCGGCGGCATAGGAGGCGGGCGAGGCTCGCGCGTCTCGGCCGCCGACGCATCCCACCAGCGCGAACTCAACAAGGAGGCGCCGCAGATCACGGATCTCGGCCGGCGCATCGCCGAACTCTTCCGCCCTTACCGGCTCCCGCTCGCGCTGCTGATCCTGCTCGTGCTCGTGTCGGCCGCGCTCAGCATCGTGCCGCCGCTGCTCACCGAGCGCGTCTTCGACGACGGGCTCTTCCCGCCCGAGACCGGGCACCCGAACATGCCGGTGCTCGCCTGGCTCGTCTTTGCGATGGTGCTCGTCTTCGTGCTCTCGTCGCTGCTGAGCATCTTCCAGACGAGGCTCACCGCCAGCGTCGGCAACCGTGTCATGGGCGACCTGCGAGTGCGGCTCTTCGCGCATCTGCAGTCGATGGATCTGGGCTTCTTCACGCGCACGAAGACCGGCGTGATCCAATCCCGCCTGCAGAACGATGTCGGCGGCGTCGCGAACGTGCTCTCGAACACCGTCTCGAGCGTCATCGGCAATACGGTCACGGTGATCGCCGCGTTCGTCGCGATGGTGCTGCTGAGCTGGCAGCTCACGATCATCGCGGTGATCCTGCTCCCGGTGCTCGTCGTCGGGCAGCGCAAGGTCGGGCAGATCCGGGCGCGCATCGCGGGGAAGGCCCAGGAGTCGCTCTCCGAGATGAGCGCGATCACGCAGGAGGCGCTGTCGGTCTCGGGCGTGCTGCTCGCGAAGACCTACTCGCGGCAGCGCGCCGAGACCGAGCGCTACGCCGCCGAGAACCGTACGCAGATCAAGCTGCAGGTGCGCCAGGCGATGAGCGGTCAGATGTTCTTCGCGGGCGTGCAGGTCTTCCTCTCGGCGGTGCCGGCGATCGTCTACATCGTCTCGGGGTGGATCATCGTGTCCTCGCTCGATTCGGGTGTCACCTCCGAGATCACCGCCGGCACGATCATCGCGTTCACCACCGTGCAGGCGCGGCTGCTCTTCCCGATGATGGCCCTCATGCGCGTGGCGCTCGACCTGCAGACCTCGCGGGCCCTGTTCGCGCGCATCTTCGAATACCTCGACCTCACGCCCGCGATCCGGGATCGAGTCGACGCGCGCACCCCGTCCGATGCGCCCGGCAGGGCGGGGCGGATCGAGTTCGACGGCGTCACCTTCCGGTACGGCGGCGCCTCGTCCGACCTTCCGCCGACGCTCGATCAGGTGTCGTTCACGGTCGAGCCGGGGGAGTTCGTCGCGATCGTCGGCGCCTCGGGGTCGGGCAAGACGACGATCGGCATGCTCGTCGCGCGCCTGTACGAGGCGCAGGGCGGCGTCGTGCGCTACGGCGGCGATGATGTGCGCGAATTGAAGCAGCACGAGCTCATGGATCGCATCGGCATGGTGACGCAGGAGGCGTACCTCTTTCACGCGACCGTCGCCGAGAATCTCCGGTACGCCCGCCCCGACGCCTCGCAGCGGGAGATCGAGGCCGCAGCTCGACTGGCGAACATCCACGACACGATCGCGGGCTTCGACGAGGGGTACGAGACCGTCGTCGGTGAGCGCGGATACCGACTCTCGGGCGGCGAGAAGCAGCGGATCGCGATCGCCCGGGTGCTGCTGAAGAACCCGCAGGTGCTCGTGCTCGACGAGGCGACGAGCGCGCTCGACACCGTGAACGAGCGGGCCGTGCAGCGCGCGCTCGACGATGCGCGCGAGGGTCGCACCACGATCGCGATCGCGCATCGGCTCTCGACGGTCATGGACGCGGATCGCATCTACGTGGTCTCGGCCGGTCGCATCGTCGAGGAGGGGACGCACGCGGAGCTGCTGGGGCGCGGCGGCAGCTACGCCGAGCTGTATTCGCAGCAGGCGTGATCCGCCCCTGAATGCCGGATGTGCGAATCGGACGCCCGGCGCGGATCGCGGTGGAATAATAGGGAAATGCGAGTACTCACCCAATCCAGCAAGCTCGCCGGTGTGCGTTACGACGTGCGCGGCCCCATTCTTCAAGAAGCTGAGCGGATGGAGAAGGCGGGCGCTCAGATCCTGGAGCTCAACATCGGCAACCCGGCGCCCTTCGGTTTCGAGGCTCCGCCCGAGATTCTCGAGGCGATGGTGGAGGCGCTGCCGCACGCGCAGGGCTACAGCGATTCGCGCGGCATTCCCGAGGCGCGCGAGGCGGTGGCGCGGCACTACACCGAGCTGGGGCTTCCCGAGGTCGACCCGGGCAACGTCTTCATCGGCAACGGTGTGAGCGAGCTGATCTCGCTCGTGCTGCAGGCGCTGGTGAGCCCGGGGGACGAGATCCTCATCCCGTCGCCGGACTATCCGCTGTGGACGGCGCAGGTCGTGCTCACCGGCGGCCGGCCGGTGCACTATCCGTGCGACGAGTCGAACGGCTGGATGCCCGATCTCGAGGCTATCGAGGCGCTCATCACCGACCGCACCAAGGGGATCGTGCTGATCAACCCGAACAACCCGACGGGCGCGGTGTACTCCGCGGAGCTCGTGCACGGTTTCGCCGAGCTCGCGGAGCGCCACGGGATCGTGCTGATGGCCGACGAGATCTACGATCGCATTCTCTACAACGGCGCCGTGCACGAGCATGCGGCTCTGCATGTGCGGGATACGCTGTGCCTCACGTTCAGCGGCCTGTCGAAGGTGCAGCGCGTCGCCGGCTACCGGGCCGGCTGGGTGGTGGCCTCTGGCGACCTCGAGCACGGTGCGAACTTTCTCGAGGGTCTCACGCTGCTCGCGAATATGCGCATGTGCGCGAATGTGCCGGCGCAGTACGCGATCCCCGTGGCGCTCACGGTCGAATCGTCGATCGACGAGTTGTGCTCGCCCGGCGGCCGACTCTACGAGCAGGCGATGGCAGCGAATCGCCTGCTGAACGCGATTCCGGGCGTCGACTGCGTGGAACCGCAGGGCGCGCTCTACCTCTTCCCGCGGTTGGATCCGAAGCGCTACCCCATTCAGGACGACCAGCAGTTCGTGATCGATCTGCTGCGCGCGACCCGGGTGCTCGTGACGAACGGACAGGGCTTCAATCTGCCCACGCCCGATCACCTGCGATTCGTCGCGCTGCCCTCGGTCCCTGTACTCGAGGAGGCCATCGCGCGCATCGCCGGGTACCTCGAAACGGTGCGGATCGACTGACGCCTCGCGTTGATGACGATCAAGATCCTGGCCGTCGGCAAGAAGCACGAGAACTGGGTCGCCGACGGCATCGCCCGGTACGAGCGCCGGCTGCGCAAGCCCTTCGATGTGAGCTGGCAGTTCCTCGCGCATTCCGCACTGGAAGAGGAGGCGGCGCGATCGGCCGAATCCGAGCGCGTCCTCGCGAAGATCGGCCGCGATGATTTCCTCCTCCTGCTCGACGAGCGCGGGAGCAATATCGATTCGCCGACGCTCGCACGCACGCTGCAGGGGGCTTTCGAGGCATCCCGCAGCGCGGTCGTGGTGATCGGCGGTGCGTACGGGGTCGACGACCGACTGCGGCAGCGCGCCGACTTCGTATGGAGCCTCTCGAGGCTCGTGTTCCCGCATCAGCTCGTGCGCCTGATCCTCGCCGAGCAGGTGTATCGGGCCCAGGAGATCGCCGCGGGGCGACCGTACCATCACGTCTGAGCGTGAATGTCGGTGGTGGCCCGTAGCGTGCTGCCATGGAAGCTTTTCGATTGATCAGCAGGGTGCGTCCGCCGTCGCGCGCTGCGGTCGCCGCTGAGCCTCGACCGAGCCCGGGGCGGCCTCACCCCGCGTCTGGGGGAGCCGGGGCGCTTCGGCCGGCGGTGGGTGCGACATCGGTGCCGCGCGCGGTGTCTGAGTGGGGTTCGACTCCTGCGCCTGGCGCTACGCCCCGTGCGAGTGCCGTGCCCCGTGTGAGTGCCGCGCCCGAATCGAGCGCCGTGCCCGTGCCATGGCGCGTCACCGGGCGCAGCAGGAACGGGGTCATCGAGATCGAGCACCGCGGGGTCGCTCCGCTGCGTTCGGTGCGATGCGCGCTCGCCGGGGGCGGGCTCCTGGGGCTCACGCTGCCGCGAACGGTCTACCCGGGTGAGCGCTT
>JBDIAD010000127.1:0-4765 GCA_039812205.1 Leucobacter sp. | reverse complement strand
AGCACCTCCTTGAGGATCTTCTTCAGGCGCGCTCGCTCGATGTCGGGCAGCTTCCGGGAGATGCCGTTCATGGCGCCCCCGGGAACGTATACGAGGAAGCGCCCCGGCAGCGAGATCTGGCTCGTGAGCCTCGCGCCCTTGTGTCCCACCGGGTCCTTGGTGACCTGCACCAGCACGGTGTCGCCGGGCTTGAGCGCATTCTCGATGCGCCGGGCATTGCCCGAGCCCTCGAACTCGCTCCAGTCCACCTCGCCGGAGTACAGCACGGCGTTGCGGCCCCGGCCGATGTCGACGAATGCCGCCTCCATGCTGGGAAGCACGTTCTGCACGCGTCCGAGATAGACGTTGCCGATGAGCGAGCTCTCGCTGGAGCGCGCGACGTAGTGCTCGACGAGCACCTTGTCCTCGAGAACGCCGATCTGGATGCGATCGTCGGTGGTGCGCACGATCATCTGCCGATCGACGGCCTCGCGGCGAGCGAGGAACTCGCTCTCGGTGATGACCAGGCGGCGGCGGCGCCCTGCGTCGCGCCCCTCGCGCCGGCGCTGCTTCTTCGCCTCGAGACGGGTCGAACCCTTCACTCGCTGCGGTTCGGTGATCAGCTCCGGCTGCTTCGAGGAACGGCGCGAGTCGCCCGAGCCTCCGTCACCGGACCTGCCGGTGTTCGAACGGTCGTCTCCGTTCGAGCCTCGGCGACGGCGCCGATCGCGCTGACCGGGCTCGAGGGAATCGCGATCCTCGTCGTCCTCGTGATCGTCGGCGCGCCCGGCGCCGCGATCACGGGAGAACTGCCGGTCGAGGATCTCGTCGAGCTGACGGAAGTCGCTGCGCCGCGGCCGGATCTGCACCGGCGGAACATCCGGCGCCAGGAAGATGAGCCGGGTGGTCGCCTTGAAGCGCTCCTCCGGTGTCATATCGGCGAAGGGAAGCACGAGGGCCGGTGTCTCGGCGTCCGGGGTCCCGGAGGACGGAGCCTCAGATGCCGAAACCTCGGCCGCAGACGGGTCCGAAGTCTCGGCTACCGGCGCATCGGCCGCGGTCTCCGAGCCGTCGATCTCGTCGATCGCGCTCGATTCAGCTGTCACTGCTTCATCGGCGAATTCAGGTTCGCCGGTATTCTCTTCAATTTCATTCACCATTACTGGTGCACTCCTCTAGCCGAGCGATTCCTCGCCCCGGCAACATGGTCATCGCAATATATTTTGCGTAATCGTGCCTGCAGCTGACGGATGCCATCTGCCCTGGTCGTTCGTCGACCGGAAACTCTTCGCACCGAGCGCCTCGAAGCGCGGGGTACCGGAATTCATTATGCCATGCGCGTGCTGAATCTCCCACGAGACTCCCTGGTTTCGCCTCAGTAGAATCGGCACATGAGCTCAAGCATCAGCCGCTCCAGGGGGCGCTCGGCGTTCGCCATCTTCACGATCGTCGCCGGCGCCATCGGTTGGTTCGCCTCCTTCGAACTCCTGACCGAGTACATCAAGACCCTCAAAGAGCCCGGCTACGTGCCGAACTGCTCGGTCAGCGTGCTGGTGACCTGCGGGCCGAATATGGATTCGTGGCAGGGGTCGGTCCTCGGCTTCAGCAACACCATCATCGGCGTCGCCGCGTTCACGATCCCGATCGTGCTCGGCGTCGCGATGCTCGCCGGAGCGGCGTTCCCCCGCTGGTTCTGGAACCTCTACCAGCTGGGCCTGCTCGGGGGCTTCGTCCTCGTCTGCTGGCTTCAGGCGCAGAGCCTCTACGATCTTCGCACCCTCTGCCCCTGGTGCATGGTGGTGTGGATCGTCATGATCCCGCTGTGGTGGATCAGTCTGGCCTGGCCCTTCGGCTCGGGAGAGATCGCGCTCGGTGAGCGCTGGCGCAAGTTGGCGGCGTCCATCGCCTCCTGGACGTGGGTCGTGATCTTCTTCAACATTCTGATCGTCGCTGTGCTGGCGCAGATCGAATTGAACTGGTTCGCCGAGTTCACCCGCGGCTAGACGCCTGATCCGCTGATCTCAGACGCGCCCAGAGCTCGTCGACCTGCGCGATCGTGTGCTCAAGGGTGCCGCCGGTGTCGATGACCACATCGGCGACCGCGCGGCGTTCGGCATCGCTCGCCTGCCGGGCGATCCGCTGCTCCGCCTGGGCACGGGTCATCCCCCGAAGTTCGATCATGCGCCCGATTCGGGTCTCTGCGGGCGCCTCTGCTACGACGATGAGATCCCAGGGCATCTGCACCTTCGCCTCGACCAGCAACGGCACGTCGTAGACGACCACCGCGTCGGGGTCTTCCGCCTTCGCACGCTCGATGCGCTGCTCGGACAGGGCTCTCACCGCGGGATGCGTGATGGCGTTCAGCGTCTCCAGCGCCCCGGGGTCGGCGAACACCCTCGCGCTGAGAGCGGCTCGGTCGAGAGTCCCGTCGGGCTGCAGCAGTTCGTCGCCGAGCGCTGCGGCGATCCGTCCCAGAACCGGGGATCCGGGCTCGACGATCTCACGGGCGAGTCGATCCGCATCGATGTGCACCGCTCCGAGTTCGCTCAGACGCGCCGCGATCGTCGATTTTCCCGATGCGATACCGCCGGTCAATCCCACGAGTCTCATGTGTGTAGGGTACCGAGACGCGAAAGGCCGGGCCTCGATGAGACCCGGCCTTTCGCGCAGTTCGTGCTAGTTGCCCTCGAGCTGCTGCTTCAGCGCGGCGAGTGCCTCGTCATCGGCAAGGGTGCCGGTGGACGCGCTCTCGACGGAGAAGCTGGAGGGTGCATCGCCCTCACCGGCGGGAGCATCGGCCTGCGCTGCGAGCGCCTCGCCGACCTGCTTCTTGTGCGACTCCCAGCGGGCCTGTGCCGCCGCGTACTCCTGCTCCCAGGCCTCGCGCTGGCTCTCGAAGCCTTCCTTCCACTCCTGAGTCTCAGGATCGAAGCCCTCGGGGTACTTGTACTCGCCGTTCTCGTCGTACTCGGCGGTCATGCCGTAGACGGCGGGATCGAAGTCGGTGCCCTCGGGGTCGAGGCCCTCGTTCGCCTGCTTCAGGCTGAGCGAGATGCGACGACGCTCGAGATCGATATCGATGATCTTGACGAAGACCTCCTGGTTCGCCTGCACGACCTGCTCGGCGAGCTCGACGTGCTGCGAGGAGAGCTCCGAGATGTGCACGAGGCCCTCGATGCCGTCCGCGACGCGAACGAAGGCGCCGAAGGGGACGAGCTTGGTGACGACGCCCGGCGTGATCTGACCGATCGCATGCGTGCGTGCGAAGACCTGCCACGGATCTTCCTGGGTGGCCTTCAGCGAGAGCGACACGCGCTCGCGATCGAGCTCGACCGAGAGCACCTCGACGGTGACCTCCTGGCCGACCTCGACGACATCGCTCGCGTGCTCGATGTGCTTCCAGGAGAGCTCGCTGACGTGGACGAGACCGTCCACACCGCCGAGGTCGACGAAGGCGCCGAAGTTGACGATCGACGAGATGACGCCCTTGCGCACCTGGCCGGGCTTGAGATCCGCGAGGAACGACGAGCGGCTGGCCGACTGAGTCTCCTCGAGGAGCGCACGGCGCGACAGCACCACGTTGTTGCGATTCTTGTCGAGCTCGAGGATCTTGGCCTCGATCTCCTGGCCCAGGTACGGGGTGAGGTCGCGAACGCGACGCAGCTCGATGAGCGATGCGGGGAGGAAGCCGCGCAGTCCGATGTCGACGATGAGGCCGCCCTTGACCACCTCGATGACGGTACCGGTGACGACGCCGTCCTTCTCCTTGATCTGCTCGACATCGCCCCAGGCGCGCTCGTACTGCGCACGCTTCTTCGAGAGGATGAGGCGGCCTTCTTTGTCTTCCTTCTGCAGCACGAGAGCTTCGACGCTGTCGCCGACCTGAACGACCTCATCCGGGTCGACGTCGTGCTTGATGGAAAGTTCGCGCGAGGGGATGACGCCCTCGGTCTTGTAGCCCACGTCGAGCAGAACCTCGTCGCGATCGATCTTGACGACGGTACCCTCGATGAGGTCTCCGTCATTGAAGAACTTGAGCGTCTTCTCGACCGCGGCAAGGAAGTCTTCGGCCGAGCCGATGTCATTGATCGCGACCTGCTTGCTTGCCTGCTCGGTCGTTGCGTTCGTCATGTAAATGGTCTCCAGGATGGAAAATAATTGGGCTGCTTCTGTGGCTGATCGCGTGCGCACAGCTCAGAAACCGCGTTTGAGCATGGATAAGTCGTCACACGAGTGACAGTCAACCTTATCGCGGAATGCGGGCGGGCACAAAAGCGGAAGTCGGCGGATCAGTGCGCGGCCGAGTTCCAGTTCGGCCCGCGCCCGACCTGCACCTCGAGGGGCACGGAGAGCTCCGCCGCCGAGCCCATCTCCTGCCGAACGATCGCCTCGAGGGCGTCCCATTCGCCGCCCGCCACCTCGAACATCAATTCGTCATGGATCTGCAGCAGCATGCGCGAGTCCATTCGAGCGGCCCGCATGCGCTGCTCGATCTTCACCATCGCGATCTTGATGATGTCTGCGGCCGAACCCTGGATCGGCGCATTCAACGCCGCACGTTCCGCATTCGCCCGCAGTACCCGGTTCGGGCTCGCGAGATCGGGGAACGGCCTGCGACGCCCGAAGATCGTCGTCGTGTAGGTGTCGCGCTTCGCCTGTTCGACGACATTGCGAAGGTAGTCGCGCACTCCCCCGAATCGCGCGAAGTAGTCCTCCATGAGCTGCTTCGCCTCGGCACCGGTGAGATTCAGTTGGCGCGCAAGACCGAACGCGGAGAGCCCGTAGG
>JBDIAD010000126.1:0-4766 GCA_039812205.1 Leucobacter sp. | reverse complement strand
CAGGCCTCGCTCTGGATCGGGCAGATCGCTTCCGAGTACGCCCCCGAATTCACGATCAAGGGCGTCGCGGCATTCGCTCCGGCCTCCGATCTGTACGGCCTCGCCGACGCCGAGAAGGCCACCGTCGCAGGCAAGACGGTGTCGGCCTACATCGCCGCCACCTGGAACATCATCTACCCGCAATTCGACCTCGAGGGCCATCTCACCCCGGGCTCGGCCTCCGGTGTCGAGAAGATCTCGAACCTCTGCTTCAACGGCAAGGACGCGCTCAGCGCGATCCTGCTCGGCACGCAGGTGCCGAATCAGGTCTTCCCCGACAGCCTCCTCGCCGGTCCGTTCGGCGAGGAGCTGAAGGCCCAGGCGCCTGTCGGCCCGTGGCCCGCACCGGTGCTCGTCGCCCAGGGATTGTCCGATCCGCTCGTGAAGCCGCAGATGCAGGAGGACTGGGTGCGGGCGCGATGCGCCGCGGGCCTGCCGATCGATTTCCGCACCTTCGAGGGGCTCGATCACGGCTCGCTCGTGGCCGCCGACTCGCCGCTCACCCCGCAGATCGTGCAGTGGACGCTCGATCGCTGGGATGGCAAGCCGGCCACGCCGAACTGCGCGACGGGTTAGCGCTCCCGGGCCGCGAGATCCTGCACCGCGCCGTAGCTGACGGCCTCGGCGTCCGGCAGCTCGCCTGCGCCGAGTCGATCGGCGATGCGCAGCGCGGCGTGCAGGGCGCCGCGGTACAGCAGGGAGCCGCTGCTGATGCGAGCGACCCCCGCGTCGGCGAGCGCGGATCGGGGATGCCGCGCAGAGACCAGCACGTTGAGCGGCACCGCGAACGCCCCGGCGATCTCCGCGATCTGGTCGAGCTCCAGGTCGCCCGGCACGAAGATCCCGTCGGCTCCCGCGTCGACGTAGCGCTCGAGACGGGCGCGCGTCTCGATCATCCCGCCCGCGTTCAGCCAGAACGTGTCGACCCTGGCGTTCACGAAGACGTCGGGCGCCGCCGCCTTCACCGCGCGGATCTTCTGCACGAGGAGCTCCGGGTCGGTGAGCGATCCCGACGCGGAGTCCTCGATGTTGACGCCCTGCACGTCGAGGGTGCGGATGAAGCCCGCTACCTCATCAGGCGCGTCGCTGTAGCCGTCCTCGATGTCGCAGCTGAGCAGCGGTGCGGCCTGCGCCCGCCGAAGGTCCGCGACGAGCGCCCCGGCGATCCGGCGCGTGGCGCGCGCCTCATCGCGCAGGCCATGGGAGGCGGCCATGCCGAGGCTCGTGGTCCCGATCGCGGGGAAGCCGCGCTGCACGAGCAGTTTCGCGGTGGCGACGTCCCACACGCACGGAAGCACGAAGGGATCCCCCGGTCGGTGCAGTCCGAGGAATTCCTGCGCGCGGTCGCTCGAGGTGCTCATCCCTCCATTATTCGCGCCCGCCCGCGGATTCCGCGAGGGCGTGCATCCACGGGCGCAGAGGAGGCAGCGGCGACGGCTGAACCCCCGCCGTTCGGGAGGCGCTTCGGATCCGCGGGAAGGATATTCTGACGGTGTGCAGCTTCCCTGAGCCGCAGGGCGCGCCGCGATTCCCGAGGTGAATATTGTGAGAACTCCGCAGCAGTCCGCCGGCGACTGGCCGACCCTCGCAGCAAGCGCGACCCCGGCGGAGATCGCGGCCCGAATCGCCGACGGCAACGATATCGACGCGACCGACACCTTCGGGCGCACCGCGATCCTGATCGCCTCGAAGGCTCGACGCTTCGAGGTCGTCCGTGATCTCATCGCGGCCGGCGCCGATATCGACGCCCAGGATCAGACGCGCCTGAATCCGCTCCTGTGGGGGTGCATCTCGAACGATCTCGAGCTCGTGGAGATCATGCTCGCCGCCGGGGCCGACATCACGCGCACAACCCGGTTCGACGGGGCGCCGATCCACCCCGCCGCCGAGAAGGGGCACCTCGAGATCGTGCAGCTGCTGCTTCGCGATACCGACGTGAATGTGAATCACACCAACATCTGCGGGTGGACGCCCCTGCTCGAGGCCGTCATTCTGGGGGATGGCGGATCGCGCCAGCAGGAGATCGTGCGCCTGCTCATCGCGGCCGGCGCCGACGTGTCGATGACGGATCAGTGGGGCGTGTCGCCGCTCGAGCACGCGCAGAAGCTCGGCTTCACGGAGCTCGCGGCGATCCTCGCGGCGTAGCGTCAGCCGATCAGCTCGCCGAGCTCGAGCCACCGCTCCTCGAGGGTCGCGACCTCGTCCTCGAGAGCAGTGATCTTGGTCATCTCCGCGTTCAGCAGGGTGTAGTCGCTCTGATCGAGGAGCGCGAGGCCGTCGCGGGATTTCACGATATCGGCCTGCAGGCGCTCCATCTTCCGCTCGACGGCGGTGAGCTCCTTCTCCGCGGCGCGCAGCTCGGCGCCCGAGAGCGCGGGCTTCGCCGTCGAATCCGCGGCCGGCCCTGCGGCTTTCGAGGCACCGGCGGCCGGCTCGGTGTTCGCGGTCGCGTCCTCCGCGGCCCGCAGCCGGAGGTACTCGTCGACCCCGCCGGGCAGATGCCTGAGGCGCCCGGCGCCATCGCCGCCGGGCAGGATCGCGTACTGCTGATCCGTCACCCGCTCCAGGAAGTAGCGGTCGTGCGAGACGACGATCAGCGTGCCGGGCCAGGAGTCGAGCAGGTCCTCCATCGCGGCGAGCATGTCGGTGTCGAGGTCGTTCGTCGGCTCGTCGAGGATCAGCACATTCGGCTGGTTCAGCAGGATGAGCAGCAGCTGCAGGCGGCGCTTCTGCCCCCCGGAGAGATCCTTCACCGGGGTGGAGAGCTGCGCGCTCGTGAATCCCATCCGCTCGAGCAGCTGACCCGGCGTGAGCTCCTGCGCCTTCGACCCGGTGCCGACGGTGAAGCTCGTGCGCAGCCTCCCGATGACGACGCGCACGGGCTCGTCCAGGTGCTCCTCGAGTTTGTCGAGGCGCTGTGTGAGCGTCGCGACCTGCACGGTCTTGCCGTGCTTCACCGTTCCGGACGTCGGTTCGACGGCGCCCGAGATGAGGCCGAGCAGCGTCGACTTGCCAGCGCCGTTCACGCCGAGAATGCCCGTGCGCTCCCCCGGCGCGAGTCGCCACTCGATGTCGCGCAGCACCTCGCGGCCGCCGTAGGCGACCCCCGCGTCCTTGAGGTTCACGACCTCCTTGCCCAGCCGCGCGACCGCCATCGATTGCAGCGCGACGCGGTCGCGGATCTCGGGGACATCGGCGATGAGCTCGTTCGCCGCGTCGATGCGGAACTTCGGCTTGCTCGTGCGCGCCGGAGCTCCGCGGCGCAGCCACGCCAGCTCCTTGCGCGCGAGGTTCTGCCGCTTCTGCTCCACCACGGCGGCCTGCCGATCTCGTTCGACGCGCTGCAGGATGTAGGCCGCATACCCGCCTTCGAAGGGCTCGACGATGCGATCGTGCACCTCCCAGGTCGTCGTGCAGACGGCGTCCAAGAACCAGCGATCGTGCGTCACGACCAGCAGCGCGCCCTGGTTCGCCGGCCAGCGCCGGGTGAGATGCCCCGCGAGCCAGGCGATCGCCTCGACGTCGAGATGGTTCGTGGGCTCGTCGAGGGCGAGGATGTCCCACTCGCCGGCGAGAAGCCGGGCGAGCGCGACGCGACGCACCTGCCCGCCCGAGAGCGAGTCGAGCGGCGCCGCCCAGTCGAGGTCGGCGACCAGCCCCGCGATCACATCGCGGACGCGCGGGATCGCGGCCCACTCGTGCTCGGGGGCATCGCCGACGATCGCGTGTCCCACGGTCTCGCCCGCCGGGAACCGGTCCTCCTGGTCGAGCACCCCGATGGTCGTGCCGCCGCGACGGGTGGCGCGCCGCGCGTCGGGGTCGCGGCGCCCGGCGAGCATCATCAGCAGGCTCGACTTCCCGTCGCCGTTCCGGCCGACGATGCCGATCCGATCCCCCTCGGAGATCCCGAGGGTCACCGAGTCGAAGACGACTTTCGTCGGAACCTCGAGATGCAGGGTCTCAGCCCCCAGAAGATGCGCCATAACGCATCCAGTCTACGGAGTCGGGCGGTCGCGATCGCCGGCTATGCCGCGCCGCAGCAGTTTCCGCCGCAGGCGCAGGCCGCGCCCGATTCCCGCTCGTTCAGCAGGTTCAGGATCTCGGCGCTCTCGCCGAGCACGAACCCCGCGAGGCCGCTCACTTCGCCGGCGTACTCGGTATCGGTATCGTGCTCGCTCATGGCGCCTCCTCATTCCCCTCGAGTGTACCGCTTGCCGACAGCGCTCCGGCGAGTTGCGCGGCGGCGTCGAACAGCAGCGGGGCGGCATCGCGCTGCAGATCGGCGAGCCCGGCCGGCCCCCGGGCGATCGAGAATGCGGCGGAGATGCCCGCCCGTCGGCACTCCGCGGCGGAGAGCTCGACCGCCCCGGCGATCACGAAGACCGCCGCCTCGGGCGGCGCGTCGCGGAGCACCTGCGACACCACCTTGCCGTCGAGGGATTGCGGATCGAGCCTCCCCTCCCCCGTGACCACGCAGACGGCGCCGCGCAGCGCCTCGCGCAGGCCGACCGCGGCGCCCACGAGCCGTGCCCCGGGCACGAGCCCCGCGCCGCAGATCGCGACGAGGCCGAGCGCGAGACCGCCGGCTGCCCCGAGCCCCGCGAGGGAGCGCAGGAACTCCCGCTGCCCGACTACGTCGATGGCGAAGGTTGCGTCGCTTTCGGCGCGCTCCTGTGCAAAGGTGAACATCCGCTGCTGGTACGCTGTATTCGTTTCGTGCAGCCACA
>JBDIAD010000125.1:0-4797 GCA_039812205.1 Leucobacter sp. | reverse complement strand
CGTCGCGCCGACGGGTGCTGCGGCGAGTTCGGTGGCCGAGGCGCTCGCCGCAGGAGCCGCGGATCGGGCGGCAGCGCCCGTCGCGACCGGCGCGCGATCGGGCGCTGCCGAGTCGGCCCCGGCGTCGGCGAATTCGGAACCGGCCTCCGAGCTGCGCGAGGTCCCGGGTGCGACGCTCACGAGCATCGCGATCGCCGATATCGTGCCGAACCGCGCCCAGCCGCGGCGCGAGTTCGACGAGGATGCGCTGGAGGAGCTCACGCACTCGATCCGCGAATTCGGCGTATTCCAGCCGATCGTCGTCCGCGAGATCGAGCCGGCGCCGGCCGAGGGCGATCCGCGCTACGAACTCATCATGGGCGAGCGCCGCCTGCGGGCCTCGACCCGTGCGGGTCTCACCGAGATCCCCGCCATCATCCGCTCCACCGCCGACGAGAACATGCTGCGCGATGCGCTGCTCGAGAACCTGCACCGCGCCGAGCTCAATCCGCTCGAAGAGGCGTCGGCGTACCAGCAGCTGCTGCAGGATTTCGGCATCACGCAGGAGCAGCTGGCCGAGCGGATCGGCCGCTCGCGCCCGCAGATCTCGAACACCATCCGTCTGCTGAAGCTGCCCGAGTCGGTGCAGGTGCGGGTCGCCGCCGGAGTGCTCTCCGCCGGGCACGCTCGCGCGATTCTCGCCCTCGACGGCGATATCGAGGCGATGAAGCGTCTCTCCGACAAGATCGTGAACGAGGGCCTCTCGGTGCGCGCGGCCGAGGCCGCCGCGAACGACACTCCCCGCAAGCGTATGCCGAAGCCGCGCGCGGGCGGCATCCAGGGGCAGCTCGACGAGATTGCCGAGCGCCTCGGCGATCGCTTCGACACCCGCGTCACACTGAAGCTCGGGGCGAAACGCGGCCAGCTCGCGATCGACTTCGCGACGATCGCCGACCTCAAGCGCATCCTCGACGAGCTCGGCGACCCGGGGTTCTAGAAACTGCTCGACAGCGCCTCGCCGGCGTGCTTGACTTCAGCTATGAGCAATGACGCAAAGACAGCATCGGCAGAGCGCGTGATCCGCGCGGACGCGGCGACCATCTTCGAATTGATCGCGGATCCGGCGAATCAACCGCGCTGGGACGGCAACGACAATCTGAAGGCGGCCGACGAGGGGCAGCGCGTGCACGCGGTCGGCGACGTGTTCGTCATGAATCTCACCGGCGAGAGCGGAGTGCGCGAGAACCACATCGTCGAGTTCGAGGAGGGCGCGCGCATCGCCTGGAAGCCGGCCGCGCCCGGGGAGGCGCCGTTCGGCCAGCTCTGGCGCTGGGAGCTCGAGCCCACCGGCACCGAGGGCGAGACGCTCGTGCGGCACAGCTACGACTACTCCGGCCTGCCCGCCGACACCGTTCCCGGCCGCCTGAAGCGCGCGCAGAGCACGGACACCGCGAAGCTCATGGCCTCGGTGGACCGCCTGGCGGCGATCGCCGAAGCCGAGTGACGCGGAGAGAACAGAACAGAGAGAGCACAGACCCGATGCCGAAACGCGAGACCCGGCCCGCGCTGACATCACTGCTCCGGGTGGGCGAGGGGTTCGCCCTCGCCGGCGTCGATCCCGACGCGACACCGGGGTACGACGATGGTCGCGCCCAGGGCGAGAAAGACCTGCTGAAGAACTCCGAACTCTTGAGCGAGTTGCAGGAGCGCTTCTACGCGGCGAGCACGGCCGGCACCACCACCGACTCGGTGCTGCTCGTGCTGCAGGCCATGGATACCGCCGGCAAGGGCGGGATCGTGCGCCACGTCATCGGCTCGGTCGACCCGCAGGGCGTCTCCATCGCCGCATTCAAGAAGCCGACGCCCGAGGAGCTCTCGCACGACTTCCTCTGGCGCATCGAGAAGCGGCTCCCGACCCCCGGAAAGATCGGCCTCTTCGACCGCTCCCACTACGAAGACGTGCTCATCGGCAAGGTGCGATCCCTCGCCCCGCCCGAGGAGATCGAGCGCCGTTACGGCGCCATCAACGACTTCGAGGCGCGTCTCGCCGAGAACGGCACGCGCATCGTCAAGGTGATGCTGCACATCTCGTCCGAGGAGCAGCGCGACCGTCTCGCCGAGCGGCTCGATCGCCCCGACAAGTACTGGAAGTATAATCCGGGCGATATCGACGAGCGCGAACTCTGGCCGCAGTACATGGAGGCGTACCAGACGGTGTTCGAGCGCACGAGCACCGAGGCGGCACCCTGGTACGTGATCCCCGCGAACAGGAAATGGTACGCGAGGCTCGCGGTGCAGCAGCTGCTGCTCGAGGCGCTGGAGCGGATCGATCCGCAGTGGCCGCCCGCCGATTTCGATATCGAGGCCGAGCAGGCGCGTCTCGCCGCGAGCTGACGGCGCACCGCGAGCCTCACGAAAAACGCCGGAGAAACGGGCTTGTGCCGGAGTTCTCGGGTGAAATCCTCCGGCAAACGGCCGATTCTCCGGCGTTTCCCGTGCGCGGCTGATGCCGTGGCGTGCGCGAGACGGCGAAGGGTGCCGGTGACGTGGTCGCCGACACCCTTCGCGAGTGACTCAGGTGATGCCGCTCAGATGATGCCGTTCAGGTGCTCGAGGATCATCGGCTTCGGCATCGCGCCGATGATCTCGGCCACCTCTTCGCCGCTCTGGAACACCTTCATCGCCGGGATCGACGTGATGCGGAACTGGGCCGCGAGGCCCGGGTTCTCGTCGACGTTCACCTTCGCGATGCGGATCTTGCCCTCGTGCTCAGCGGCGATCTCGTCGAGGATCGGCGCGACGGCGCGGCACGGGCCGCACCATGCGGCCCAGAAGTCGACGAGGACGGGGACTTCGCTCTTCAGCACGTCCTGATCGAAGGACTGCTCGGTGACGATGATTGCTTCTGACATGGTTACTCCTGCGAATCGTTCAGCGACGCGAGGTAGTGCTCGGCGTCGAGGGCTGCCACGGTGCCGGATCCGGCTGCGGTCACAGCCTGGCGGTACGTGGGGTCGATCACGTCGCCGGCGGCGAATACGCCGGGGACGGAGGTCTTCGAGCTGCGCCCCTGCACCGCGATGGTGCCCTCCGGGGTGAGATCGAGCTTGCCGTGCACGAGGTGCACGCGCGGGTCGTTGCCGATCGCGACGAACAGGCCGTCGAGCGGCTGCTCGCGCTCCTCGCCGGTGACGGTGTCGCGCAGCTTCACGCCGGTCACCTCGGTGTCGCCCTGGATCTCGGTGACCTCGGAATTCCAGATGAACTCGATCTTGTCGTTCTCGAAGGCGCGCTTCTGCATGATCTTGGACGCGCGCAGCTCTTCGCGGCGGTGGATCAGGTACACCTTCGACGCGAACCGCGTGAGGAAGGTCGCCTCTTCGATCGCCGAATCGCCGCCGCCGACCACGGCGATCGACTTCTCGCGGAAGAAGAATCCGTCGCAGGTCGCGCACCACGACAGACCGTGACCGCTCAGGCGCTCCTCCTCGGGAAGACCGAGCTTCCGGTAGGCGGATCCAGTCGCGAAGATCAGCGCCTGCGCCTCGTGCACGGTGCCATCGCTCGTGGTGACGCGCTTCACATCGCCTGAGACGTCGATGTCGGTGACATCGTCGTAGACGACCTTCGTACCGAAGCGCTCGGCCTGGGCCTGGATCTTCTCCATGAGCTCGGGCCCCTGCACCCCTTCGGGGAATCCCGGGAAGTTCTCCACGTCGGTCGTGGTCATCAGGTCGCCGCCCGGCTCGACCGAGCTCGCGAACAGCAGCGGCTCGAGTTCGGCGCGGGCAGCGTAGATGCCCGCGGTGAGCCCCGCAGGGCCGCTGCCGATGATGATGACCTGATGCATGGGGCTCCTCGGTGGTTCGGGGCTGGGATTCGGGGCTGGCTCGGGCGCAGCCGCGAATGCGTCGCGCGCCCTGTATGTAGTTGAACTCATCCTACGGCGCGGTTATTCCGCATCGTCTGGGCGGGGGCCGCTCGGGGAGCCCGCAGGGTCGCGCGGCTCCGCATCGGCGCGCGCCGCGATCCGCCCCCTCTTCCGCTTGATGCTGCGCCAGATGCCGAGGCCGAACAGCAGCGCCGCGAGCACGCCGAGCGCGGTGAGCAGGATCGCCTCGAGCGAGGTGCGCAGTGTGAGCGGGATGATCGTCGAGACGAATCGGCGCGCATCGCCGGCGTCGGAGAGCTGCACGAGGAGCGACGACTCGCCCGAGGAGACGCGGGACTGCACCGGCACCAGCACGGTCGCGTTGCCGCCGGCGATCACGAGCTTCGGGCCGAAGCTGTGCTCGGGGATCGTGATCGCGGCCGATGCCGGCGCCACGATCGTCGTGACGAGCGCGTCGAAGGGCAGCGAATTGTGCAGCTGCACGGGCAGCTGCGTCGAGGTGCCGACGAGCTGCGTGTTCGTCGCCGAGACGACCTGCACTCCGCGCAGGTACACGGAATCGATCTCGGCCTGCTCGGCCAGCGCGTTGGTGAACGCCGCACCGTCGCTCGCGAGGCCGGCGCCGAACGCCCGCAGCATGCGCGCGTCCTGCAGCTGGTGCAGGAAGTTCGGGTTCTCGAGCAGGGGGGCGAGCGCCGACTTCTTCTCGACACGCTGGACCTCCCGCTTGGTCAGCCGCATGGCGACATCGCGCAGCGGACCGACCGCCTTGGCCTTGGCATTCAGCTCCTCGATCATCTGGCCGTTGTTGGCGGCCTGGCCGAAGGTCTCGGGATCGAACTCGATCACCGCCGTCGGCGTGAGATCGAGCGCCTGGGCGAATTCCTTGACGGGGATCTCGGGCCGCTTCGGCGTGTTCGCCATGT
>JBDIAD010000124.1:0-4801 GCA_039812205.1 Leucobacter sp. | reverse complement strand
CGCTGGGCCGGGCCCGCGCGCAGCGACCTCGCGAATCTCGAGCTGCTGCTCTGGCAGCTGACCGATGTGGCGGACGCGCATCGCGGCGGGGCGTTCGTCTGCGCGGCGGCGCTCGCGCTTCCGCGCGGGGCATCCTCGGAAACGCCGACGGAGGTCGCGGTGCGCTACGACTGGCGGGGGCGGATCCTTCGAGCCCCGCGCGGCGAGGGCGGCTTCGGCTACGACCCGATCTTCGCGCCCGACGGCGAGGAGCGATCCGCCGGGGAGCTGAGCGCGGCCGAGAAGGACGCGATCTCGCACCGTCGCGGGGCCTTCACCCTGCTCGCAGAGCATCTGCGGGCGCGCCTCTAACGCGCATCGCTTGCCGATACACTGGGGAAGTTCGCGCGAGTGGCGGAATTGGCAGACGCGCTGGATTTAGGTTCCAGTGTCTTCGGACGTGAGGGTTCAAGTCCCTTCTTGCGCACGGCCGCGTCGGCTGCGACGCGGACGCATTCAGTGACGAAGGAGTGATGGTGTCGCGCACAATCAGACTCGCGGTGATTCCGGGCGACGGCATCGGCCAGGAAGTGACGGCCGAGGCGAACCGGGTGCTCGACGCCGTGCTCGCGGGCGGCGATGCGCGGCTCGAGCGCACCGTGTTCGAACTCGGTGCGGAGCGCTTCCTCGAGACCGGCGACACGCTGCCGATGGATGAGCAGCAGCGGATCGCCGAGCACGATGCGATCCTCTTCGGAGCCGTCGGCGGTGTTCCCGGCGATCCGCGCCTGAAGGCCGCGAACATCGAGCGGGGGCTGCTCCTGAAGCTGCGCTTCGATTTCGATCACTACGCGAATGTGCGCCCGTGCACGCTGTTCCCGGGCGTCGCATCGACCCTCGCGGATCCGGGAGACATCGATTTCGTCGTCGTTCGCGAGGGGACCGAGGGGCCGTACGTCGGCAACGGAGGCCGGCTCCGCGCAGGCACCCCGGCCGAGGTCGCCACCGAGGTCTCGGTGAACACCGCCTACGGCGTCGAACGCGTGGTCCGCTACGCCTTCGAACTCGCGGCATCGCGCCCGCGCAAGAAGCTCACCTGGGTGCACAAGACGAACGTGCTCGTGCACGCCGGCGCGATGTGGCAGCGCATCGTCGGCGCGGTCGCCGCCGAATACCCGGGCATCGCGGTCGACTACCTGCACGTCGATGCCGCCACGATCTTCATGGTGCAGGATCCGGCCCGCTTCGATGTCATCGTGACTGATAATCTGTTCGGAGACATCCTCACAGACCTTGCCGGCGCCATCGGCGGCGGCATCGGGCTCGCGGCCAGCGGGAACATCAACCCCGACGGCGCGTTCCCGAGCATGTTCGAACCGGTGCACGGCTCGGCGCCGGATATCGCGGGCAAACAGCTCGCCGATCCGACAGCAGCAATTCTTTCAGCCGCGATGATGCTCGATCACCTGGGCCTGCGGGCCGATGGCGATCGGGTGCGCGCGGCGGTGCGCGGCGATCTCGCCGAGCGAGGCGACCGCGCGCGATCCACCTCGGAGATCGCGGACGCGATCATCGCCCGCATCCCCGCCCGTTAAACAGCCAGCCCCACCTCACGCAAGAGAAAGCCGCCTCATGAGCCTTCCGAAGTTCACCATCACCCAGGCTGATCGCCTCCCCGACGCCGAACGCGAGGCCGTGCTCGCAGACCCTGGGTTCTGCAAAGCGTTCACCGATCACATGGTGTCGATCATCTGGGATCGCGAGACCGGCTGGCACGATGCGGAGGTTCTCCCGTACGGCCCGATCCCGCTGGATCCGGCGTCGTCGGTGCTGCACTACGCGCAGGAGATCTTCGAGGGGCTGAAGGCCTACCGGCGCCCCGATGGCAGCATCACCACCTTCCGCCCCGAGGCGAACGCCAAGCGATTCAACGAGAGCGCCGTGCGCCTGGCGCTCCCGGAGATCCCCGAGGAGCTCTTCATCCAGGCCGTCGACGAGCTCGTGAGGATCGACTCGATCTGGGTGCCCGCGGGGGTGGATCAGAGCCTCTACATCCGCCCGTTCATGATCGCGTACGAGAACTTCCTCGGCGTCCGGTCGGCGGAGCGCGCGCGGTTCATGGTGATCGCCGGCCCCGCCGGTCCGTACTTCCAGCAGGGCGTGCAGCCCGTGTCGATCTGGCTGTCGGAGGGGTACGCGCGCGCCGGCCACGGCGGAACCGGTGCGGCCAAGTGCGGCGGCAACTACGCCGCGTCCCTGCTGCCGACTCGCATCGCGAAGGAGCACGGCTGCGCCCAGGTGCTCTTCACGGACTCGAATACGCCGGACACGATCGACGAACTCGGCGGGATGAACTTCTTCCTCGTCCGCGATGACGGCACGCTGGTGACCCCGCGCCTGAACGGCAACATCCTCGACGGAGTGACGCGCCGCAGCCTCATCCAGCTCGCGAAGGACTTCGGCCACGCGGTCGAGGAGCGCGACGTCACGGTGAGCGAGTGGCGCGACGGCGTGAAGGACGGCACCTACGTCGAGGCCTTCGCCTGCGGCACGGCGGCGGTGATCACCCCGATCGACCGGCTCATCGGCGAGGAGGGCGTCATCGTCGACTTCGGCGACGCGGCCCCGGGGAAGCTCACCGAGGCGCTGCGCAAGCAGCTCACGGGGATCCAGTTCGGCACGAAGGACGACCCGCACGGCTGGGTGCACACTGCCGTCGCCGCCTGAGCGCGTCGACCCCCGTGAACGCCGTGACGCGACACCCGGTGCGGAGCACCGCCTCGTGGATCCTCGTCGTCCTCGCGACGCTGCTGGTGCCGCTGAGCGTGGTGGTGAGCTGGACTGCCGTGCGCCTCGTCGACGAATCCTCGTTCGTCGACACCTTCGCGCCCATCGCGGGCGATGAGGACGTGCAGGCCGCGCTCATCGACGCCGGGGCGAACGCGGTCGAGTCGTCGGTCGACATCGACGGACTCACCGATTCGGCGCTCGATCAGCTGAGCGGCCTCGGGCTTCCGAGCAGCGTCGACGGCGCGATCAAGCTCCTCCGCGGAACCGCGGCCGACGGGGTGCGGGCGATCGTCGAGAGGACGATCACCGACTTCGTTCACTCCGATGCGTTCCCCGGCATCTTCGAGACCGCGCTGCGACTGAGCCATCGCACGCTCGTCGCGACTGCCGACGGAGTGGCGTTCGACGGGGCGCTGCGCGTCGGCGAGAACGCGACCCTCGATCTCGAGGTGGGCCCGATGATCGCGCAGGTGCGCCAGCGGCTGATCGACCAGGGCTACGGTTTCGCCGAGGCCATCCCCGACGTCGACGCCTCGATCACGCTGGTGCAGAGCGATGTGCTGCCGGCCGTCGCGACCGCCTACAAGATCACGACGGCCGCGGGGTGGTGGCTGCCGCTCGGCGCGCTCGCGCTCTTCGTGCTGAGTGTGCTGATCGCTCCGCGTCGCGCCCGCGCGGTCGTGCGCGCCGGAATCGGGCTCGTCATCGGTGCGGGGCTCGTGCTCGTCGCGCTCGCGGTCGGGGACTCGCTCGCGGGGAGCATCCAGGGGGACGACGGGGTGACCGCCGCGGCGGTCTCGGCGATCTTCACCCAGATCGTCTCCGCGGTGCGGACGACCAGCTGGGTGCTGCTGGTGCTCGGCGTCATCGCGGCGGTCGCCGGGTGGGCGAGCGGTCGCCGCCGATCCGCCCCCGAAATCGCGCAAGACCCGACTCCGACCCGCTGATAGTGTGGTGGGGTCCAGCTATGTGACACACGGCTTCATCGTCGAAGCCGGGCGGTTCGCGGCGAAGGTCAGCGCCCGCGGTCGTTTCGAACCATGAGATGCGGAGTTACCCAGTGAAGATCGCACGCTTTCGCGCCGGTGAAGAAATCTCGTACGGAATCCTCGACGAGTCGGACGGCTCGCGCGAACTCGTGCAGCTCAGCGGCGATCCGATCGTCTCCGGCTTCGACACGACCGGCCGTCGCTTCCCGCTCGATGAGGTGACGCTGCTGGCGCCCGTGATCCCGCGCTCGAAGATCGTCTGCATCGGGAAGAACTATCAGGATCATGTCGAGGAGATGAAGGACGTGACCGGGATCGGCACCGCCGTCGCGCCCGCCGAGCCGTTGCTGTTCCTGAAGCCGAACACCTCCATCGTCGGCCCGGGCGACGACGTCGTGCTGCCGAAGATCACCGAGCGCGTCGAGCACGAGGGGGAGCTCGCGATCGTGGTCGGCGCCGTCGGCAAGGAGGTTCCGCAGGAGCGCGCCCTCGACATCGTCTTCGGCTTCACGATCGCCAACGATGTGAGCGCGCGCGATCTGCAGGTGAAGGACGGGCAGTGGGCGCGAGCGAAGGGCTTCGACACCTTCTGCCCGGTCGGCCCGTTCATCGAGACCGAGTTCGATTTCTCGGACGCGCACCTCGAGACCCGGGTGAACGGCGAGGTGCGGCAGAGCGGCTCGACGGCTCAGCTCATCCACTCGATCGAGCGCATCATCGAGCATGCCTCCGAGGCGTTCACCCTGCTGCCGGGCGACCTGATTCTGACCGGGACCCCGGCCGGCGTCGGCCCCATGGTCGCAGGCGATGTCGTCGAGGTGGAGATCGAGGGAATCGGTGTGCTGCGGAACCCGGTGCGCTGACCCGCGTCGAAGCGGCCCTCTCGCAGGTGATTCCTGCGAGAATGGTGGGGTGGATCCCAACAAGCTCAACCATGAGGCGACCCCTGTTCAGGGCAGGCTCATCCGCACCAGGCCGCGCGGAAGCGTCGCCTCCGGTGGTTCGCAGGCCGGCGCGCCCGGCGCGCAGCGGGCGTCGGCCGA
>JBDIAD010000123.1:0-4805 GCA_039812205.1 Leucobacter sp. | reverse complement strand
TCCGTCGGATTCGCCCTCAGATACTGCGACAGGCCGATGAGCAGGACCTTCCAGCCGTCGTCCGATGTGTCCTGCACGAGCCGCAGGAGCTGGGTGCGGATCGCTCGCTCGTAGCGATTCACCGTCGGCGCGATGAGTACCAGGCGATCGACGAGCTCCGGGTGGCGCAACGCGATCTCCGCGACGACCTGCGTTCCCATCGAGTGGCCGACGAGGGTCACGCTCTCCGTGCAGGTCTCGGCGATGAACCGGGCGACGAGCCTCGCGGTGCGCTCGATCGTGTCGGCGGCGTCCGACTTCGGCGAGTCGCCGAAGCCCGGGAGATCGAGCGCGATGACCCTCCCGAAACCGGCGAGGATCTCGGCGACCTCCGCGAACACGACGCGACCCATGCCGATCCCGTGCACGAGCACGAAGGCGCGTTCGGCGCTCGCACCCGACTCGGTGTACACGATCGTCGCATCGGTTCCCCGATACTCCCGATCCACCGCTTCCATACGATCACGATAGCTACACTGGCTCCGTGGGCAAGAAACCGGTGCGCGTGACCTTCATGACGAAGCCGGGCTGCCATCTCTGCGATGAGGCGCGCGAGATCATCGACGATGTCGTCGGACTCATGGGCCGGCGCGGGATCGCGGTGAACGTCGACGAGGTGAACATCCTCGACGAGCCCGCGCTCGCCCGGCTGCACTCGGAGGAGATCCCCGTCGTGTTCATCGGCCGCCGCCGGCACTCGATCTGGCGCGTCGATCGCGATCGCTTCACCGCCGCCGTCGAAAAAGCATCTCGAGGCGGCCTCTTTGCCTAAGCCCACCCCGTTTCCGGTCACCGTCGATGTGATCCTCATCGCAGAGTGCGCGGGCGATCCGCGGGTGCTGCTGATCGAGCGGGCGCACGAGCCGTTCGCCGGCAGGCACGCCTTTCCCGGCGGGTTCGTCGACCCGGGGGAGGTCGTGGATCGCGCCGCGCGTCGTGAACTCGCCGAGGAGACCTCCCTGGAGGGCCTCGAGATCGACCTCGAACAGGTGGGCGCATACGGGCCCGCCGGCGGCCGCGATCCCCGCGGCGAGACCCTCACGGTCGCGTTCCTCGGCGTCGTGCCCGAGCCGCTCCGCGTGCTCGCCGCCGATGATGCGGCCGCGGCGGAGTGGGTGCCGCTCGACACGGCGCTGCGGCCGGGGTATCTCGCCTTCGATCACGCGCGCATTCTCGGCGATGCCGTGAAACGTTGGCGCGCGGCGTCGACGCTGTCGTTCTGGGATGCGCGGTACGCCGCGCAGGGGCAGATGTGGTCGGGCGCGGTGAACGCGTCGCTCGCCCGGGCGGTGACCGAGCTCGGTCTCGAACCGGGGCGTGCGCTCGACCTCGGCAGCGGCGAGGGCGGCGATGTCATCTGGCTCGCCGAGCACGGCTGGCAGGCTGTGGGGGTCGAGGTGTCGCGGGTCGCGGTCGAGCGCGCCCGGGCAGCGGTGGTGGATCGCGCTCTGCCCGAGGGGCGAGCGATATTCCTGCGCGCGGACCTCGCCGATCTCGCGGGTCGCGAGGCATCGCGCGTGTCGGTCGAGCCGCGGCTCGGCGAGTACGAACTCGTCACGGCGAGCTTCTTCCAGTCTCCGGTCGATCTGCCGCGCGAGGTCATCCTGCGGGAGATGGCGCGTCGGGTCATCCCGGGCGGGCATCTCGTCGTGATCGCGCACGCCTCGAAGCCGCCGTGGTCGCACTCGCGCGAGGGCGATGCGGAGACCGGGAGTCACGGCGCCGACGCGGGCGCCCATCGGCACGCGCACTTCCCGACTCCGGAGGAGGAAGTGGCCGCGCTCGCGCTCGACCCCGCGGAGTGGTCGATCGTCACGGCCGGGCTCTGGCCTCGCACAGTCGTCTCGCCCGATGGGGAGGCGGCCGAGATCCACGACTCCGTCGTGATCGCGCGTCGGCTTTCGCATTGAACGCCGCGGGCGAGCCTCAGCGGGGGACAAGTTCGTATTCGTCCGGCGCGGCCGATGCGATCCGTCACTATGGCACGAGGGGCGCGGGCACGCAACCGCGCCGGAGTGCATTCGATCGCGAATGGGAGCACGTGCTCGACATGCCTGTGCTTCCCGTCGCCCTGCAGAACATGCGCACGCGAGTCGGCGAGAACGGCGGCTAATACCCGGCGCAGGCGAGCGGGGCTGCCGCCGGCGAGCAGGTCGTGCCGATCGATCCGCGCCCCAGGTAGAGCCACACCGCGTTCGGATTCAGCGCGTCGAGCACACCGATCCGCACCGCAGACACGTCGTAGCGGCCGTCGGGCAGCGAGGCCCAGTCGTGCGGCTCCGCGTCTCCCGCCCGCGGGTCGTTCTGGGCGTTGATCGTCACGGCGACGAGCCCCTCGAGGAAGAGCTGGTCGTAGACGTTCGCGACCAGATTCACGGCGGGCGTCGTGAGCGTGTTCAGCGTGGGGAGCAGACTCGTGACGATCGGCCGCAGGGCGGTGTCGACGATCCCGCCGACAGCAGGGCCGAGCACACCGGTGAGGGCGCTCACGACACCGCTGATCAGTCCGTTCAACAGGCCGCCGACGGTGCTCTGGAGAAGCGCATCGGCCTGCACATCGATGGTCGCTGTTCCCGCGAGCAGCTGCGAGAGCGATCCGGTCGCGGTGATGCTGAGCGCGCCGGCCGGCTGCCAGTTGCCTGTGAGGCACAGGAGCGTCGCGCACTTTTCGAACGGGAGCGAGATGACGGCGGTGATCGTCGCGTCGTCGAGGGCGGCTCGCAGCGTCGTGTCGATGCTCGTGACTCGTGTCTGCAGCACGGTGAGGAGGCGCGACTTGAGCGTATCGAGCACGAGCGGATCCGCGAGCGGGTTCGTGTTGGGATCGAGGCCGTTGAGGCCGTTCGAGTACTGCCCCGGATAGGTCGCTTCGAGCAGCGCGGCGGTATCGATCGTCACCGTGCCGCTGCGAAGCGACACTGACAGGACCCCGCCCGGGTCCTCGACCGGATTGTCGACGAGAGCGCGCACCGTGGAGAGATCGAGCGTGATCGCCGTGATCTGACCGGTGGAGCCCGTAGGCGCTACCCGGAGTCCGGTGACGAGCGAGAGCGTGTTCACGACGCCCTTCACGAGGTTCACGACTGTGCTGACGACCCCGGAGAGCAGGCCCGGCTTCCCGACGAGGCCGCCGATCGTGCTCTCGAGGTCGAGCAGGGTCGTGTCGACCGCCGTTCCGACCGCGCTCACCGCGGGCGATGTGATGCCGAGCGTGATCCCGGCGGCGAGGTACTCGCGCTTCACGTTCGTGGCGACACTGCCGTTCCACATCGCATCGCACGCGTTCTCGAGCGCAGCGCGGCCGGCGACGGCGCCGACGGTGAGCTCGGCATCGGCAACGCCCCCGACGAGGTCGCCGAGATTCACCCCGAGCGAGTTCAACAGGGTCGAGAGCTTCAGCGTGGCAAGATTCGGGTACCCGGCCTGCGAGCCGCTCGTGTTGATATTGCCGCTCTCGGTGACGTACCCGCCGGCTCCCCAGGAATCGCCCGTCGATTGCGCGCGCCCGTATTGCCCGAGCAGACCAGTGTCGGTGTTCAGCGGGAGCTGCAGCACGTTCGTGGCGTCGACCGAGAGCAGCCCGTAGAGCAGATCGAGACGGAGCACGTCGGCGTAGGCATCGCTCTGCCCGGGGACGGGATTCGCGGTCGCGGGGCGCGGCATGCTGCGAGTGGCGTCGTTGGTGACGAGCACGCTCGCGACGTCGGCGACGTTCGCGAGGTCGAGGCCGAGCAGTGATCCGCTGAGCACGCGACCCTCGCCTCGGCTGGCGAACGCGCTCGTCGGCGCGGTGCAATCGACCGTGCCGATCGCCTCGGGCGCCGACGACACCCACTCGGAGTCGCTCCACGATGCAAGTGTCGAACTCGCGTTCTGCACCGTGACGACCATGGCGAGTGCGGCGACCGCTGAGATGGCGCGGGTCGTGATGCGGGCGAAGGCGCGGGAGCCGGATCGAGAGGTGGAGCGGGAGTGGCGGCGAATCGTCAGGATCACGGGCGAGCCTCCGTATCCGTGCGAGCGGCGGCGTGAACAGACGCTGCTGCTCCCACGGTTCCGCGCCGCGCTCGCCGCAGCACGGTCGCGCCGGCGACGAGTCCGACCAAGCCGATGGCGAGCAGCGCGATCGTCGCGACATCGGACCCCGTGGTCGGCAGCGATGGCGGCTCGGTCGTCGGTGCGTCGTCGCCGATGCCGCTCGCGTGCAGGCCGATGCCGACACTCACCGTGCCTTCGGCGACGCTCAGCGGATCGGCCGTGGCGGGCAGCCGCAGGGCGACGAGAAGATGCCTTGGCGTGCTCGCCTCGAGCACGCTCAACTGGAATCTGCCGCCCCCGAAATTGCTGGCCACCGAGGCGAGCGGCGCCTCGGACTGAACGAGGATCGATGTCCCGGCGCAGCCCGGCGCGCCACCGGGCGTCGCCGCGGGGCCGAAGGGCGTCGTGCAGCTGGTGACCTCGATCGTCATGCCGTCGACCTCGGCGAGTCCGCCCGACGCGGTGACCTCGAGTTCGAGCGCGCTCGACGTCGCGTCGCTGAGCGCCGCCGTGACCGGCCAGAAGATCTCATCGCCCGGCGCGATATCGACCCAGTTCGGAGCGGTCGACGGCGACTCGAGGGTGAGATGCCCGGCGATGCTCTGCGGCGTGGTGAGATCGAGCCAGACCGCCGCAGCGCGCGCCGCCGTGAATGATGCGCCGAGGCACAGCGCAACCGCCGATGCGGCCGTGAGCGCGATGCCGAGCCTCCTGAGCCTCACGCGCGC
>JBDIAD010000122.1:0-4833 GCA_039812205.1 Leucobacter sp. | reverse complement strand
AGGCCGCGTAGAATAGACCGTTATGACTCTCGGCCCCCTGATCGTGCAAATCGACCACACAGTGCTGCTCGAGGTCGCGCACCCCGATGCCGACGAGGCCCGGCACGCGATCGCCGTATTCGCCGAGCTCGAGCGCGCGCCCGAGCACATCCACACCTACCGGCTCACGCCGCTCGGGCTCTGGAACGCGCGCGCCGCCGGGCACACCGCAGAAGAGATCATCGAGACGCTGAACCGCTACGCGAAGTTCCCGGTCCCCTCGGGAGTGTCGGGCGAGATCGCCGAGACCATGCGCCGCTACGGCCGACTCACCATCGAACGGCGCGATCCCGACGAGACCGGAGGCGATCTCATCCTGCGCAGCGACAGCGCCGCGCTCATGCGCGAGGTCGCCAGCGCGAAGAAGGTCGCGCCGCTTCTGAGCGCGAAGATCGACGACCTCACGCGGGTCATCGAGCCCTGGGCGCGCGGCGAGCTGAAGCAGGAGCTCGTCGCCCGCGGCTGGCCCGCCGAGGATCTCGCGGGCTACACCCCCGGCAAGCACCATGACATCGCCCTCGACGAGGGCGAGTGGAAGCTGCGCGACTATCAGCGCGAGGCGGTCGCCGCGTTCGAGCGGGGCGGATCGGGCGTCGTCGTGCTCCCCTGCGGCGCGGGGAAGACCCTCGTCGGGGCGGCCGCCATGGCGGCGGTGAGCGCGCAGACCCTGATCCTCGTGACGAACACGGTCTCCGCTCGCCAGTGGCGCGACGAGCTCCTGCGTCGCACGACCCTCACCGAGGACGAGATCGGCGAATACTCGGGGCAGGTCAAAGAGGTGAAGCCCGTCACCATCGCCACCTACCAGATCCTCACGAGCAAGCGGAAGGGCGAATACGCGCACCTGTCGCTGCTGAACGCCCACGACTGGGGGCTCATCGTCTACGACGAGGTGCACCTGCTGCCCGCCCCCGTGTTCAAACTCACCGCCGAGCTGCAGGCGCGTCGCCGCGTCGGCCTCACCGCGACGCTCGTACGCGAGGACGGCCGCGAGGGCGACGTGTTCAGCCTTATCGGGCCCAAGCGCTACGACGCGCCATGGAAGGAGATCGAGGCGCAAGGCTTCATCGCCCCCGCCGCGTGCTTCGAGGTGCGCGTCGATCTCGCCGAGAGCGAGCGATTCGACTACTCGGTCGCCGACGATCACGAGCGCTATCGCATCGCGGCGAGCGCCGCGGTGAAGGAGCGGATCGCGCGGAAGATCATCGACCAGCATCCCGGCGAGAGCGTGCTCGTCATCGGACAGTACATCGACCAGCTCGAATCGATGGCCGAGGCGCTGAATGCCCCGCTGATCACCGGGCAGACCCCCGTCGACGAGCGCGAACGGCTCTTCAACGAGTACCGCGCCGGCACGATCCAGCTGCTCGTCGTGTCGAAGGTCGCGAACTTCTCGGTCGATCTGCCCGATGCGTCGGTCGCGATCCAGATCTCGGGCTCCTTCGGCTCGCGCCAGGAGGAGGCGCAGCGGCTCGGGCGGCTGCTGCGGCCGAAATCGGGCGGGGCGACGGCATCGTTCTACACGCTCGCCACTCGCGACACCGTCGATCAGGATTTCGCGCAGAACCGGCAGCGCTTCCTCGCCGAGCAGGGGTACGCGTACACGATCATGGACGCGGATCAGATCTAGATCCCGGCGTGCAGAGTGCACTCGGATGCGCAGCGCTAGTGGGGTGACGCGTTCTCAGGTGCGGCGCGATCCGCCCCACAGGCGGAGCGCCGACACCGCGATCAGCGCGGCGGCCAGCATCGCGGGCGCGGCGTTCCACGCGGCGAAGGCGAGAACATTCGAGAGGTCGAAGAACGACGTCGAGGAGTTGTTCATGCCGGCACTCTGCGTCGCGACGAATCCGACCCACAGCGCCAGGAACGCACCCGCCGACACGCCGATGCGCGGGAACCACCAGGCGGCGACCACCGCTCCGGCGGTCACCAGTGCCAGCACCAGAATGGTGAGGCGCTGCGACCGCAGATCGGTCAGCGTCGTCACGTGGGTCGCAATGAATATCGCGAGATACGCCGCGATTCCCGCAGCTATCCCGATGCATACGATCGTGATCCATCTCGCCGCTGAAATCGCCGAGTGCGGCTCGCGAGCGATCCGGATGTTTCCGAGTTCCTGTGCCATGTCCATCACCCTGCCCTGGTATTCGCAATAGCCGAGGTACCCCCACCATCTCCCGCGGCGCACGGAAAAGCAAGCATTCAAACTTTCAGCTGTCTCATAGCGAACTGTCAGAGACTCAAATCATGAACGCACAGACTAAAGGCCCGCGGATCCTCATCGTCGATGACGAGCCCAGCATCCGAGAGCTCCTGAGCACCAGCCTGCGCTTCGCCGGCTTCGGTGTGCGCGCGGTCGGCAACGGCGCGCAGACCATCTCAGCCGTGCTGGAAGAGGAGCCCGATCTCATCATCCTCGACGTCATGCTGCCCGATATGAACGGGTTCAGCGTGACGAAGCGTCTGCGCACGGCGGGCTACACCGCCCCGATCCTCTTCCTCACCGCGAAGGACGACACCGAGGACAAGGTCATGGGCCTCACCGTCGGCGGCGACGACTACGTGACGAAGCCCTTCAGCCTCGACGAGATCATCGCGCGCATCAAGGCGATCCTGCGCCGCACCATCCAGGAGGACGAAGACGCGGTGCTCGAGGTCGGCCCGATCATCCTCGATCAGGACACGCACGAGGTCCGCGTGAGCGGCACGTCGATCGAACTCAGCCCCACCGAGTTCAAGCTGCTGCGCTACCTCATGCAGAACGCGAACCGCGTGCTCTCGAAGGCGCAGATCCTCGACCACGTGTGGGAGTACGACTTCAACGGCGATGCGGGAATCGTCGAGTCGTACATCTCGTACCTGCGGCGCAAGCTCGATCCGCTCACCGATGAGTCGCTGATCCAGACCAAGCGCGGCTTCGGCTACATGTTGAAGACCGACGCGAAGTAGGCGCGGTGTCAGAGGCGGATTCGCCCGGAGCGGCTCCGCTGCCGGGCTCTGAAGCGCGGCCGCCGGAGGCGTTCGACTCTGCGACTCCGCCGGGCCCGGCGGAGTCGTCGGCCGCGCTGTCGGATTCGCCGGTCGCGCCGCCTCCTGTCGAGCCGTCGGTCGGGCCGATCCCGCAGCCCGGGCCTCCCCCGGCTCCGGGGTCGGCGCGGCGACCCCTGATGCAGCGCTGGGCCGACATCTCGCTGCGCACGAAGATCACCGGCGTCACCGTGTTCATCCTGTCGCTCGGGCTCATCGTCGCCGGCGTCGGCACGCTCTCCTTCCTGCGACCGCAGCTCATCAGCGTGCAGGAGACCGAGCTCATGCAGCTGTGGAACGACCCGTCGAACGTGCTCGCGCCCGGAGCCGACACGCACTCGCTCGTGCGCGACGACGTGATCGGCGCCGACAGCCGCTACTACATCGCGGTGCTCGATGAGAACGGCGCGAAGCTGTACGACAACCAGCGCATCGAGAGCACGAAGACCGCGCCCGAGTTGATGCCGGGCATGACGCCCGACTGGGCGAGGTCATCGGGGAGCCCCCCGTTCCAACTGCGCGCGAGCGACGGCGTCGAATGGCGCGCAGTCGCGATCCCGATCGTCGCCGCCGATGGCGGGATGCCTCGCGGCAGCCTTCTGATCGCATCCTCGACGGCCGGCACCAACCAGGTGATGACGCGCTTCATCGTCATATTCTCGGGATTCGGAATCGCCGTGCTGCTGCTCGGCGGCGCCCTCACGCGCATCCTGGTGACGAACACCTTCGCCCCGCTCGCGGAGGTCGAGCGCACCTCGCAGGAGATCGCGCACGGCGACTTCTCCAAGCGCATCATGGTGTCGAGCCCGCACACCGAGGTCGGCCATCTCGGCGAATCGCTGAACGTCATGCTCGATCACATCGACGACTCATTCGCGGATCGCGCCCGCACCATCGAGCAGATGCGCCGTTTCATCGGCGACGCCGGCCACGAGCTGCGCACCCCGCTGGTCTCGGTGCGCGGCTATGCCGAGCTGTACCGCCTGGGAGCACTGGAGACCGACGAGCAGCTGCGTCAGGCGATGGAGCGCATCGAGAAGGAGGCGATCCGCATGGGATCCCTCGTTGAGGACCTCCTCTCGCTCGCCCGTCTGGACGAGCGCCGCGCGCTCGAGCTCTCGCCCCTGCCGCTCAACCAGTTCGCCGCCGACGCCGCGCTCGACACGCGCGCTCAGGACAAGGAGCGCGAGGTCACCGTCATCGAGGATCCGGGCGCCCCGGAGGTGCTCGGGGACGAGCATCAGGTGCGCCAGGTGATGACGAACCTGCTCGGCAACGCGCTGCGATACAGCGACGAGGGCACCCCGATCGAGATCCGCGTCTCGTCGAACGCGGTGCGCAAGGTGGGCATCTTCGAGATCGTGGATCACGGCCAGGGCATTCCCGAACAGCTCCGGTCGAAGATCTTCGACCGCTTCTGGCGCGCCGACACCTCGCGCAACCGCGAGACCGGCGGATCGGGCCTCGGCCTGTCGATCGTGCAGTCCATCGTCGAGGCGCATCGCGGGACGGTACGGGTGGAGGAGACGCCGGGTGGCGGGGCGACCTTCCGGGTGGAGCTGCCGCTCGCGCCCGAGGTGTAGTCAGCCGGCCAGGCCGAGGACGACGTTGCTGCGTCGGCGGCGGTTGGCGCGCTGCGCTGCATCCGGTCGACGCACTGCGTCCAGTCGGCGCTGCGTCCGGGCGGTGCAGCATCCGGGCGGTGCAGCGCGAGCAGCCGGTCGGAAGTGTTTCACTCAAGCGGATATTCGCATTCAAGCGGAC
>JBDIAD010000121.1:0-4862 GCA_039812205.1 Leucobacter sp. | reverse complement strand
ATACGGCAGAGCTCGGCGACCGGCTGGATCGACCCGACCTCGTTATTCGCCCACAGCACCGAGAACAGCGCGACGTTCTCCGCACCGCGGTCGCGGATCGCCGCGTTCAGCGTCTCGGGGTGCAGCACGCCGTCCGAGTCGACGGGGAGCCAGTGCACCTCGGCCCCTTGTGCGTCGCGAAGCCACTCGGCGGCCTCGAGCGTGGCGTGATGCTCCCCCGCGGCGACAAGCATCACCGGTCGGGGCTTCGCGCGCTGACGCTCCCACCAGATCCCCTTGAGCGCGAGGTTGATGGACTCGGTGCCGCCACCGGTCAGGATCACCTCCGCCGGGTCGGCGCCGAGGCGACGGGCGATCCGCTCGCGCGCGCCCTCGAGCAGATCGCTCGCGGCCTGCCCGTGACCGTGCGTCGAGGCGGGATTGCCGGTGACGGCGAAGGCCTCGACCATCGCGTCGCGCACCTCGGGCGGCATTGGCGAGGTGGCCGCGTGATCGAGATAGACGCGTGGCAGCATGGGGCTCAGCGCACCGCTCAGTAGAGCAGATTCGCCAGCCGGCCGCGGGCCCGGGCGACGCGCGGATCCGCCACGCCCACGACCTCGAAGAGTTCGACCAGGCGCTCCCGGATCGCGGTGCGCTCCGCATCGTCGTGCGAGGCCGCGAACAGGTCGAGCAGGCGGGAGAAGGCGTCGTCGACGTGACCGCCGGAGACGTCGAGATCCGCGACCCGCATCTGGGCTTCGACATCGCCCGTGCTCTCCGCGGCGGCCGCGCGGATCTCCTCCGCGCTCGCCCCCTGCAGGCGGCTGAGCAGACGCACCTGCATGAGCGCGGCGTGCGCCTCGTGATCCGCGGGAGCCTTGGCGAGCACGTGCTCGTACTCGGTGATCGCCGCGGCGTAGTCGCCCCGCTCCAGCGCCGCGAGGGCGGGCTCGTGCGCGGGGTTCACCGGAGGCTCCGCCGGCTCGGCGGGCGCATCGGCATCCGCCGCCTGCACTCGACCGGCGAGCCCCTGCTGCTCTCCGAGCTGCACCAGCTGCGCGAACACGTCCCGCACCTGGGCCTCGGGAATCGCCCCCTGGAAGAGCGGCACCGGGCGGCCCGCGACGAGCGCGACGACCGTCGGGATGGACTGCGCCTGGAACGCCTGCGCGAGCCCCGGATTCGCATCGACATCGACTTTGGCGAGCAGGATCCGTCCGTCGTACTCGTGCGTGAGCTTCTCGAGGATCGGCCCCAGCGTCTTGCACGGCTGGCACCACTCCGCCCAGAGGTCGATCACCACGGGAACCACCGCGGAGAGCTGCGCGACCTGTTCGAAGGTCTGATCGGTGACGTCGATCACGAGGGAGGGCACGGGAACCGCGCCGCCCGCGACGGGAGCCGCCCCGCTCGGGGCGCCGGCGGCGCCCGGAAGCGGACCGTTCGCGGCCGCCAGGTGACTGAGGTCGACCGCGCCGCCCGAGAAGCGTTCTGGAATCTGCTGTGTCATGACTAGTTACTCGCCCCCACCATTTCGCTGGTTGCGCCGAGCAGTTCGATCTGTCCGTGGCTGGTCTTGCTCGGCACGAAGAACAGCAACTGGTGCGCAACCGAGTTCACGAGACGGGTCTGCTGACCGCTGAGCCCGGAGAGCGCGCTCACCGCGCCCTCCGCACGAACGCGGGTGGTGCTCCCCGCGGTATCGGAGATGCGCTCCTCGATCACGGTCACCGCCACCAGCGCCCCGCCATCGCCCACGGACAGCGCCGTGATCGGTTGCGTGCCCGGTTGCACGTTCACACTGTACTGAATGCTGTAGCCGTCCGCCGCGGCCTTGTCCTGCGACTGCTTCACCCAGGCGAGACCGCTTCTGGTGATGAGCGAGTCGTCGACCGACAGCGAGAACGACCTCGCCTCCGGGGTCTCGAGCCCGTCCTTCAAGACGGTCGAGAATGCCGAGGCGACCTCCGCGGGTGGGAGCACCAGGGTCTGCTGATCCTTGTCCAGCAGCGCGGTGCCCTCCTCGGCCGGAGCCGCCTCGGGCATCGTGATCCCGCCGCGCAGCGAGACCACTCGCGACACCAGGTAGTTCTCATGCGGGCTCGCCTGCGTCAGCACGAGCGCGAGGGAGGGCGAGGCCTGCTCGGCGGTCTTGTCCGTGGCGGCGCCGTCACTGGAGGCGGGTTCATCGGCGTCGACATCCGACGCGAGCGCCACGAGCATGGTGCGGGGCCAGCCCTGCGTACTCTGCACCAGGGTGTATCCGAGCTTCTGGTCCGTGAGGTGCGGCGGAACCAGCGCGTAGTCGGGCACCGCCTTGCGGATCGTGTAGCTCGCCGTGCGCTGCGCCAGGGCGTCGCCGGTGAAGCGCGCCTTCAGCATCTCGGCATCGAGCGCGTCGTCGGCCGCGTCGGCGACCCGGACGACATCTGAGACGATCCGATCGATCTGCGCGTTCACCACGGGTACCGGGGCGAGATCCGGCGACTGCACCGGCGGGGTCGACACATCCGGCGCGACTGACGAAGAGAAATCCGGCCAGTAATTCGCGGAGCAGCCGCTCAGAGCGAGCATGCCGGCGAGCGCCGCGGCCGGCACCGCGACCCGGCTCAGCTTCCGAGTGCGGCGCTTGCGCTCCATCGTGCCCCGGATCCCCTGCAGCGGCCCGCGACGGCCGCGACGCGGGCCGAGCCCGCGATGATTGTGATCGACCGCGAGCAGGTAGAGCACGCCGCCCGCCAGCGCGAGAATGCCGCCGCCGACGAGCAGCGGGCCGGCCCACGGAGTGCGCTGATCCTGCGTCCAGGTGAGGACGACCGAATCCGCCAGGCCGTCGTCATCGCCGGTGGCGACCAGCACCGAACGGTCGGCGTTGATCGCCGAGATGCTGAGCTTCGCGTCCCCCGGCGTGGTGTCGGCGCCCACGGTCGCTCCGCTCACCGACTCCTGGATCCACAGATCGCTGCCCTTGGGCGTGCTGGGAAGCTGCTTGTCGTCCGAACCCTTCTGCCCGGCGACGTCGCTCGAGGTGAGCGCCTTGCCGCCCGCCTCGAGCGTCACCACGCCATGATCGAACTCCTTCACCCAGGCCTCGACATCTCGGTTCGATCCGATCGCGGCGAAACCGTCGACTCCCCGCACGGTGACGCTCGGCTGCCCCGGAACCGAGAGCAGGACGTCGGCCGGGATGATCGCGTAGTCGAGACCGTCGACGTTCGCGAGCGTATGGCTGACGGCAGCCTGCGGCGCGAGGAAGGTGCGCTGCCCGATCCCGAGGATCAGAGCAATGCCCGAAAGCGCGAGTACCGCGATTGCGATGGCAAAACGCACAGGGGCCTCCTGAGATGACCGAGCAAGAAACACCATCAACGGTACCGGAGGCTCGCCGGGAGATTCTCGAAAAGTTCGCCCGATCCCGGGACGGCTAGAATTGCCGCGGATCGAATGCGCGCCGTAGCGCGCGAAAACGGGCTCTTCCCATTCGTCAACACCGGAGGCTGATCGTGAGCGAGACTCAACCGCGGTTCCCTGTCGCAGTTCGCGGCTACCGCCGTCATGAGGTCGATGAACGGATGGGGCTGCTCGATCAGCAGATCGCGACGCTGCAATCCCATGTCGCCTCGTTGCAGACCGCGTACGAACGGGCGATCGCCGATGGCGAATCGCAGCGCACGGTTATCGAGGATCTCCAGGGGCAGGTGGCCGAGCTCGGGGCGACCGGCTACAGCGGTCTCGGCCTGCGCGTGGAGAAGAGCCTGAAGCTCGCCGAGGATCACGCCCAGAACCTCATGACGCAGGCCGACGCCGATGCGGCGCGCCTGCGCGGCATGACCGAGACGGAGACCAAGCGTCTGCTCGAGCAGGCCCAGGCCCGGGCGGACGAGCTCGTCACCTCGGCCACCGAGCAGGCGGAGACCCTGCTCTCTCGCGCCCGCGCCGAGGCGGCGGAGCTCACGAGCAGCGCGGAGATCGAATCCTCGCGTCTGCTGCAGGACTCGGAGCACTACGCGAAGCTCACGCACACGAACGCCGACCGGGAGGCGACCCTCCTGCTCGAGACCTCCCGCGCACAGGCGCGCGCGACGCTCAGCGGCGCCGAGGCCGAGGCGGCGGAGCTCACCACCACCGCGCGCACCGCCTCGGAGGAGCTGCGGATCGCCTCCGAGCGGTCGGCCTCGGAGTTCGCGCAGCGCAGCGCGGAGGCCGAACGCGAGGCCGAGCTCGAACGTGCCCGGCTCACCGCCGAGGCGGAGAAGAACCGTGCCGAGCACGAGGCGCGCGTGCAGCGCGAGGAGGCCGAGCTGCACGCCCGCTTCGAGGAGCGCGAGCGCGAACTCACCCTCGAGATGAACGAGCTGCGCCGAACGCTCACCGAAGAGATCGAGACGCTCCGTGAGCGCATCGCCCAGGAGCGCTCCGAGCACGACGAGGCGCTGAACCTCGAACGGGAAGCGCATCGACTGCGCCTCGAGACCGCGGACGGCGACCTCGAGGAACGTCATGCGCTGCGCCTCGCCGAGCAGGACTCCGAACTGCGCCGGGCGGCGAACGCGCATGCGGCGGAGCTCGCCCTGCTCGCCGATCAGGCGCGGCGCGAGCAGGAGCTGCAGCGCGAGACGCACGACGCGCGCCTGCTGCGCGAACGCGAGCAGCACGACGCCCGCATCGCGGCCGAGCTGAACGAGCACCGTTCGCGCCTCTCGGACGAGGGCGAATCGCATGAGGCGACGCTCGCATCGCTGCGTTTCCAGCAGGAGACCAAGCTCGCCTCCGGGCGCGAGACGCACGATGCCGCCCTCGTCGCCGAACGCGAGGAGCACGAAGCGGCACTCGCAGCAGAACGCGAGGCGCACGACACCGCCCTGACGACCGAGCGCGAG
>JBDIAD010000120.1:0-4875 GCA_039812205.1 Leucobacter sp. | reverse complement strand
CGACACATCGGCGATCTGTCCGAGGATGCGGTGAGCGACGCGCCCCTCGCGGTCGAGCACGAGCGTGGTCGGCACCGCGTTCAGCGGGATCTGGCCGGCGAAGGCGAGCTGCACGGCCCGCTCGCTCGCGTTGTCCATGATCGACGGGTAGGCGATCTCGAACTGCTGCGCGAACTGGATCGCCTGATCCGCACCATCGCGGACGTTCACGCCGACGAACTTCACCTCGGCGTCGCCGTACGCCTCGTCCAGCGTCGAGAGCATGGGCGCCTCGGCCCGGCACGGCGCGCAGCCGGCGTACCAGAAGTTCACGACGGTGACCGTGCCGAGCGTGTCGTCCGAACCGTAGGTCTTCCCGTATTCATCGACGCCCTCGTAGATCACCGGCTCGCCGCGTTCCGCGATCGGGATGCTCACGGTCGATCCGTCTCCCGCGACATACCCCTTGTCGCTCGCCTCCTGCCACTGGCTCGCTAGGTCGTCGCCCTCGCCTCCCGAGCAGCTCGTGAGCACGAGCGAGAAGGCGGCGGCGAGCGCGATCATTCCGGCGCCCGCGAATCGACGTACGCGTGTCACACGGCCCCCACATCGATTGATTCGGCCAGCAGATGCGCGGCCGGCGATCGGTACTGCACCTCGACCCAGCGCCCGCCCCGGCGCTCGAAGCTCGTGATGCTCGAGAGCGCGCAGCGGCGGCGCGCGGGATTGTGGAAGAAGGGCTTGCCCGCGACGGCGAGATGGGTCATCCAGATGACGGCCTGATGGCTCACCATGACGATGTCCCCGGTTTCGGGTGCGCGACGCCAGGCGTCGTTCATCGCGTTGAGCGCGCGGTCGGCGATGCTCGCGTAGGCCTCGCCCCAGCTGGGCAGGAAGGGATTGCGGTACCGGTACCAGAAGCGCGGGTTCAGCATGGCCGAGCCGCGGCCGGTCTTCACCTGGCCCTCGAAGTCGTTGCGCGGTTCGATGATGCGCTCGTCGATCGCGACCGGCAGGGCGAACGCGGTCGAGATGGGCTCCGCGGACTGCTGCGCGCGCTCGAGGGGCGAGGCGATCAGCGTCGAGACCGGCCGGCCATCGGCGACGAGCGCGTCGGCCGCGGCCATCGCCATGCGGCGGCCGAGCGGCGAGAGATCGAAGGCGGGAAGACGACCGTAGAGCACGCCGTCGGGGTTCCAGACCTCCCCGTGGCGCACCAGGTGCAGCCGCTTCTCACTCACCCCATCATTCTAGGTTCGCCAATCTGGGAGTCCGCGGCGGAATGCGCGGGGATGCCGGGCCGGAACGGGCGGAGGCGAGCCGGTGCGGGCCGGCCCGCACCGCGGGGATCGGCGGCACTCGCCGCCGACCCTCGCGGATCCGTCCCCTTTACTTCAGACCCGAGCGCACGAAGGCGTCGACCACGTAGCGCTGCAGGAAGATGTAGATCAGGAAGATCGGCAGGCAGGCGAGCGCGCTCGCCGCCATCACGGCGCCCCAGTTGTTGCCCTCGGCCCCGAGGAAGCTGCGCACCCCGACCTGGATGAGATCGGTCGACTGCCGCATGATGAGCGTCGGCCAGAGGTACTCGTTCCAGGCGCTGATGAAGATCATGATGCCGAGCGCGGCGAGCGCGGGCTTCAGGTTCGGAACCACGACCGTCCAGAGGGTGCGCCAGGTGGTGCGGCCGTCGATCTCGGAGGCGTCGAGCAGTTCGCGCGGAAACGACTCCATGTGCTGGCGCAGCAGCATCACGGCGAAGGCCGAGCACAACTGCGGCAGCATGACGCCGAGAATCGTGTTGAGGAGCCCCATCTGCGAGACGAGCACGTAGTTCGGGATCATCGTCACCTGGAACGGCACGAGCCAGGAACCGATGAACAGCAGGTAGATGATCTTCTTGCCGCGGAAGTCCCAGCGCGCGAAGCCGTACGCCGCGAGGATCGCGATGAACAGCTGCCCGACGGCGAGCCCGAGCGCCATCCCGAAGGTGTTCACGAGCATGCCGAGGATCGGGATCGTGCTCCACACGTACGCGAAGTTCTCGAGGCTGAAGGGACCGGGCAGCGGATTCGAGGAGAGCATCTGATCGGCCGGGCGGAAGGCCGTCACGAACATCCAGTAGATCGGGAAGATCGAGATGACCGCGAGGATGGTGAGGATCACGAGCGCGGGCACCTTGCCGATGCGGCGGCGCCGGCGCGCTCGGCCGAGCGCGATCTTCGTAGCGGCGGCGTCTTTCGCCGCCGCGGATTCCGTGCGCCCGTGCTGCGGGGCGACGATGGTGAACGTCATCGGGAGAGTCCTTAGTTGTCGTGGAAGCTGAGCTTCTCGGAGAGCTCGACGAAGACGAGCGCGATGAGCCCGAAGCCGATGAAGAAGAGCACGCCCGCGGCCGAGGAGAGGCCGGCGTCGAAGTTCGCGAAGCCGAACTGGTAGAGCAGGTAGTAGATGTTCGTCGACGAGTTGCTCGGGCCGCCCATGGTGGTGAGATCGATGATCGGGAACGTCCACTGCGCCGAGAGCAGGATCGTCATGAGCGCGAGGAAGACGAGCGACGGCGAGAGCAGCGGCAGCGTGATCCGCCAGGTGATCTGGCGCTCCTTCGCGCCGTCGGTCGAGGCCGCCTGGGCGTAGTCGGGGCTGATGCCCGAGATTCCGGCCGAGACGACGAGCACGCCGAAGCCGAGCATGCCCCAGCCGACGATGAGCACCACCGCGAGCAGCGATGTATCCGGATTTCGGAATATATCGCCGATCTCGATGCCGAAGACGCGCACCACCTGCGGGATGGTGCCGTTCTCGGGCGCGAAGAGCCACCGCCAGATCGCACTGGTGGCGACCGGGGTCACGAGGAAGGGCACGAAGATGAGCGCCTGGTACACCTGCTTCGCGCGGCCCGAGACGCGGCGCGCGATGAGGGCGAAGATCACCGGCAGCGCGACGGAGATCACCATGAACGCGCCGATGTAGAGCACGGTGTTGAAGATCGCCTGCTGCATTTCGGGCAGGGCGACCACAGTGGCGTAGTTGTCGAGGCCGACCGGCTTCTTCGGTTGCGTCGGCAGGAGATTCCAATCGAAGAATGAAAGCTCGAAGGTGCGCGCGAGTGGAATATACGTCCACACGAGCAGCAGCGCGCTCGCGGGGAGCACGTACAGGTAGGGCGAGATCTTGCGACGGCGGCGGGTCGCGATCGGGAGATCGGCGGCGCCGGTGCCGTCTGCGGCGGCGGTCGCGTCTGCATCGCGCTCGGCCGCGCGCTTCGCGGGCTGCGGGAGAACCTCGGTGAACAACCGGTGGATCCGTTCTGATCGAAGTGCTGGGTTGGGGGTGCGGTGGGGGCGGATCGCGGGATCCGCCCCCACCGTCGGGAGGCTCAGACGAGCGCGGGCTCCGCGGCCGGCTCGTTCGCCGAGTCGGCGAAGACCTGCTCGACCTCTTCGGCCGTCATCTCGCTGAATGCGCGCATCTGGTCGGCGGTGATCTTGTAGACCGTCGAGAACTCGCCGATCGGGACGACCGTGTGCATCACGCGATCCTCGTAGAAGTGCACGAGGTTGAAGCCCTGCGCGCCGTTCTGACCGCGCATCGCGCCCGCCTCGACGTTCAGATCCTGCGTGTAGCAGGTGGCCGAGGCGACCGATACCGGCACGCCCGCGATATCGCTGAACGTGTTGAAGTGCAGGTGTCCGCCGAGTACGGCCCTCACGTCGGTGCCGCGGATCGCCTCGCCGAAGCGCGCCTGGTCGTTCAGCTCGACGAACGAGATCGGGGCGAGCAGCGACGGCACCGGCGGGTGGTGCAGCGCGATCACGGTGCCGTGCGGGGCGGGGGTGGCGAGCACGTCCGCGAGCCACTCGTACTGCTCATCCGTGATCTCGCCGTGGTGCGAGCCGGGCACGGTCGAGTCGAGCGCGATGACGCGCAGTCCGTTCACGTCGTAGACCATGTCGACGCTCTCCTCGCCCGCATCGGAATCGAGCAGGTGCTTGCGGAACGGCGTGCGGGTGTCGTGGTTGCCCATGACCCAGATGACCTCGGCGCCGATCTCGGCAGCGGCCGGCTCGACGAGCGCGCGCAGGCGCTGGTAGGCATCGGCGTCGCCCGTGTCGGCGAGGTCTCCGGTGAAGACGATCGCCTCGGGGCGGGCCTTGGTCTCGGCGAAATCGCGGAAGAGGCGCTTCAGGTTCGCGTCGCTGTCGACCTGCCCGTGCAGCAGGTTCGGGCCGCCGACGAAGTGCGTGTCGCTGATGTGCAGGATGAAATGCTCGGGGGCGGAGTGCTGCGGTTCGAAGTTCATGTTCGTTCCTTTCGGGTGGCGTGCGTGGGGGTTTCGGGGTGGATCTGCCGGCCTCAGCCGACGAGGCGCGAGCGCAGGCGCTCGAGCGTCTCGTCGGTGAGCCCGTGACTGCGCAGCAGCGCTTCGACGCCGCCGTGGGTCTCGTCGATGGCCTCGAGTCCCGCGGCGATCGAGGCCGCCGGGCTCGCGGTGACGAGTTCGCGGACGGCGTCGTCGACGGGCGCGCCGATGTGCGCCGAGTACTGGGCGAGCTTCTCCTCCGCCCACTCCCCCGCGAGATTCGCGGCGGTCGCCGCGTAATCGGCGAGCACCTGCTCGCGCGAGACGCCGACCGCGGTGAGCGCGGTGGCGACGACCATGCCGGTGCGATCCTTGCCGGCGGTGCAGTGCACGAGCACGCCGCCCTCGGGGGCCTCGGCGATCAGTCGCACCGCGCCGGCCAGCGCTTCGGCCCGCGCGGTCGCGATCATGCGGTAGAGGTCGGCGAGTGAGGGGATGCGGCTCGCTCCGGTGAGGCCCTCGGCATCCGAACGCGCGAGAGAGCCCGCGTCGAAGATCGGGTGGTGCACGATCTCGACGCTGCCCACCGGCAG
>JBDIAD010000119.1:0-4878 GCA_039812205.1 Leucobacter sp. | reverse complement strand
GCCGCCGCCGCGGGCAGCACGGCCGAGTCGGCCGCGGCGGTGTACGAGCGGATCGCCTCGCGAGTGTGCCCGTACGCCTCCGAGACGCGCCCCTCGAGCCACTCGAGCGATCCGTGCACCCCGGTGAACGCGACCGGTCCGGCCCGCCTCAACCGCTCGAGCTCCCGATCGGCCTCCTCGGCGCGCCCGAGGGCCGCCAGTGCATCGACCTTGAACGCGAAGATGTTCTGCGAGCGCAGCAGGCGCCCGGCGAATGGGCCGTTCTCGGCGAAGACGTCGAGCTGCGCCTGCGGGTCGTGGTGCAGTCGGGCGAGGGCGATGTTCGCCCACATCTCGTACTCGGCGCCGACGGTGTCGTACTGCGTGGAGGTGAGGCGCATCATGTTCTCCATGCACGCCTCCCATCCCGGCTCGTTCCCGGCTTCGGCCGCGAACACCGCGAGCAGCGCGTAGAAGTTCGGGCGGCTCACCGCGTCCATGACGTCGAGGATGACCATGGCGGTCTGATGCACCCCGGTGACGACCTCGCCGATCTCGCCGAGCAGATACGCGCAGTAGAGCGCCATGGTGCGTGCGGTGCCCTCGCCCCAGCCGATCACCCCGTGATCGAGGAGGGTCATGGCCCGGCGCAGATCGGCGTACGCCTCACGGATCATGCCCTGGCCGGCGAGCACCCCCGCCCGAATGGTGTGCGCGTCGAAGAGCGTCGCCGATTCCACCTCGCAGCTCGCGATGTGGGCGCTCAGCTCCTCGAGCTCGTGCCGCGCGGTGGGCATATCGCCCCGGGTCGCCGCGGCGTAGAAGAGCATGCCCGTGCTGCGCAGCAAGACATCCTTCACGCTGGGGAGCCACCGCAGGCGAGGATCCGCCCGTTCCAAGATCGCCACCTCATGCGGCTCGAGCAGCAGCGCGATCCGGCGTGCGGCCGAGAACTCCTCCTCGCCGAAATCCTGGCGATGCGTCGCCTGCGGCGCCATGATCCCCTCGATGAGGTGCGCCTGCATGCGGATGAAGAGCGCGCCCGCATCGTCGTCGGTGAGCGCCGCGATGGCCTCGACGCCGGCGGCCTCGAGCGTCTCGGGGTCCGGGAGGCTCGCGAAGAACTCGGGGAGGAAGGCTTCGGCCCATTCGTAGTCGCCGCGGAACTCGCGCGTGTGGAAGAGCGCGAGATCGCGCAGCGGGCACCGCGGAAGCGCCTCGAGGTCGGGGATCAGCGGCAGCAGCTGCGGGAGGATCGCCAGATGCGTCGCGATCGCGTAGAACTCGAGAAGGAGCTCGGCGCAGGCGGCGGGGTCGGTCGCGCGCATCACCGCAAGCGCGTGCTCCATCGTCTGAGTAACGCGCTCGGCGCGACGCGCGTCCACCGACTCGGCGATGACGGTGCGCAGCAGCTGCAGCTCCTCGCCGTACAGCGGCTCGCCCTGCATCGCGCAGGCGGTGAGGAGCCAGTTGACCGCCCGATACCGCTGCTCGTTGGTGCTCAGCGGAAGGGAGTCGGCGGCGGCCCTGAGGATCCGGGCTCGCCTCTCCTCGGGGAGGCTGTCGGCGATCGAGCGCGTGGCGAGGTCGTGGAACAGGACGTAGACGACGTCGCGATGCTCGGCGGCCCCGCGACGGCCGCTCATATCCGTCGGCGAGAGCAGCCCGGAGGCCACGGCCTCCCGCACGGAGATGCGCTCGCCGAGACTCGCCGCGACGATGCCGAGGCTGCGCTTGGTGAGCGGTGCGCGCAGCGTCGCAGAGATCTCGACGGCCCGTCGTGCGAGCGCCGACAACTCGCTCAGCCGCCGCTCGAACGGATGATCGGGGAGCGGCAGATGCGGGAACATCTCGTCGGAGACGTCCTCGTCGAAGAGGGCGCGCTTGTCCCAGGTGGAGGCGCCGCGCGCCCGCCAGAGCGCCTGCAGAGAGGCGAGGGTCTGATCGAGCAGCACCGGCAGTCCGCTCGAGATCTCGATGAGACGGGCCGCGAGGCCGAGCGAGATCTGCATCCCGTAGACATCGGAGACATAGGCGCGCACCTGCGCCGTGTCGAGCGGGGCGAGCCGCACTCGCCTGCACACGCCCCAGGGGCCGCGAGCGGCGGTCTGGATCGACTCGCTTCTCGTGAGCGCGTCGGGCGCGGTGCCGATGATCACCATGCACAGACCCCAGCTCCAGCTCTGCGCCGCGATCGAGCGCAGCACCTGCATCGAGGAGTCGTCGATCCACTGCGCGTCGTCGATGATGAGGAGGAGACTGCGCCGGCTCGAGAGGCCGCGCTTCAGCGCGCGGAAGCACTCGTACGCGTGATCCACCGCGTCGAAGACGGCGGATCCGAGAATGGACGGATCCTTCACATGCGTGGCGACCGCGAGGAGCCTGCGCGAGAACGAATACGGGCGATGATGCTGCACCTCCATGGCGCTCACGTGAACGATGCGCCACCGTTCGGCGTGCGAGAGATGCCACTGCCGCGCCGTGTCCTCGAGCTGCTGGGCCCATTCGGTCTTGCCCACGCCCGCGGGGCCCGTGACCGTGAACAGCGCGGTGCCGGCCTCGCTCGCCTCCTCCAGAACCTCCGCCGGCAGGTCGTGCGACCGAAGCGAGGGCAACGGCAGGCCCCGCCGAATTCGAGCGCTCTCTGCCGCAGTGCCCTCGTTATTGGCCGTGAGAGCGGAGAATGGGCCACCGGCAGCGCACATCGAAATTCCGATCCTTGCTCGGATGCTACCGACAGGAACGGCGAGCGCGGGCGCAGGATCGGGCGAACCCGCGGGTGAATTACCCCTGCGACCGCCTGGGCAGCACCAGGAGCTGCACGGCGAGGGTGAAGAGTCCGAGCACGCCGGCGCCGATCAGCAGCAGCGAGCAGGCCACGAAACCGCCGGCGTCGACGAGGACCCCGCCGATCAGGTTGCCGGCCGCGACGCCGACGCCGAGCGCGGTCGCGAGCCACGCGAGCATCTCGGTGAGGCGGCCCTGGGGCGCGGCCTCCTGCACGGCCCGATTCGTGCTCGTGAGGATCGCGATGAAGGGGAGTCCGACCAGGAACGATGCGCCGATGAGGAACACCGAACCCTCTGTGAAGGGCGCGACGAGCGTCGTGAGGAAGAACACGGGCATGATGGCGACGAGACGGCGGTCCGGGCCGATCCGCCATTTCGCCTTGCCGTAGATGAACGCTCCGACCATCGTGCCGACGGCGAAGGCCGAGAGCACCCAGCCGGTGAAGCCGGCGATGCTCGAGGATTCGCCCTGTTCCACCGCGAGGATGTTCCAGGTGCCCATGGCGATCGCGGCGCAGAAGTAATAGGTCGTGAAGATGATGACGCGGATCGCGACATCCCTCGGCACGGGGACGCGCGTGCCGTCGGCGCTGCGCGTGATCTTCGGCTCGGTGCCGCGCTGCAGGTACAGCGCGCAGCCGCCGAAGACGCCGACGCCGGCCAGGAAGAGCAGACCGATGGTCGGATTCGTCGCGCCCGCGATGGCGACGAGGATGATCGGGGTGATCGCGACGCCGAACGACTCGACCATCGCCTCCCAGGCGAAGGCGGTGTCGAGCTGACCGCGGTTCTCGACGATGCCGACCCAGCGCGCGCGGATGAACGCCGGCGGGGCGCCCGAGCTCAGACCCGCGGCGGCGGCGAGCACCCCGAGGATCCAGATGTTCCAGCCCCAGACCGCGCCGAGCGCGAGGAGCACGGTGAAGATCGACTGGGTGATCGTGGCCACGGACATCACCGAGAACTGGCCGCGCCGGTCGACGATGCGGCTGAGCCAGGGCGCGCTGATGCCGCGCGTGATGGTGAAGACCGCGACGAGGGCGCCGGCGAGCGTGTACGAGCCGGTCTGCGCGACGATCAGCAGGGTGACGGCGAGCGCCGCGCCCTGCAGGTGCATGCGGGCGGGAATGCCGGCGAGAGTGAAGGCCAGCGCGCCGGGGAGCCTCAGAATGCCGCCGTAGCTCGTCGAGCCGGTCTCGGCCGTGTCGTTCACGTGCGTGCTGCTCTGCATGCGGGCCCTCCTCTGGGACGTAACGCTCTCAGTGTGGCACCGGCTTGCTTCGGCGGATGCCGAAGCATCCGTGCCGCATACTGGGTGCATGGACGGCAGGGCGCAGGGCGAGGCCATGGCGAAGGTGGCGGCGGTCATCGCCGACGGAAGCCGGGCGACGATGCTGCTCGCCCTGCTGGACGGCCGTGCGTGGACGGCGACCGAGCTCGCGAACCACACCGGCATCGCGCGCTCGACCGCGACCGGGCATCTGCACGTACTCGCCGCCGCCGGCTTCATCGAGGAGCGCCACCAGGGCAAGCATCGCTACGTGCGCCTCGCGGGGGAGACCCCCGCCAAACTCATCGAGCTGCTCGGGCAGAGCGCGGCGCCGGTGCCGCCGGAGCCGTCGCTTCGGGGCGCGCGCACCGATCGGGCGACCCGCGCGGCCCGCACCTGCTACAACCACATCGCCGGAGTGCTCGGCGTCAGCATGTACGACGCCATGATCGAGCGCCGATATCTCGATGAGAGCGGCTCGCTGCAGCTCACCGCGGTCGGTGAGGAGTGGTGCCTGGCGTTCGGCATCGACGTCGCCGGCCTCGCGCGTTCGCGGCGCCCCACGGTGCTGCCGTGCCTGGACTGGACCGAGCGGCGGGAGCACCTGGCGGGCGGGCTCGGCACGGCGATGCTCGAGCAGTGCCTCGAGCACGACTGGGTGCGGCGCATCCGCAACTCGCGCGCGCTCACGGTCACCGACGAAGGGCGGGAGCGCTTCGTCGAGCAGTTCGGGATCGTCGCCTGACTAGGAGGCCCGCGCGGCCTCGGCCTTCTTCATGGCCCAGTTCAGCACCGGGAGCACGAGCACGCCCAGCACGCCCGCCCCGACCAGCAGCACCG
>JBDIAD010000118.1:0-4934 GCA_039812205.1 Leucobacter sp. | reverse complement strand
ACCGGGCGCACGATGTTGATGATGAAGTTCAGGATCGCGAACACGACCTTGTTCTGCAGCAGGTTGCCCGGGCGGGTCGCGTAAAGCATGAGGCCCATCACGATGCCGAGGATCGCGCCCGCGAAGAACGCGATCGACACCATGATGCCGGTCTCGGCGAGCGCGCTCATGAAGCGCGGGCCGAAGTTGTCGAGGTTGAAGTCGGTGTTCACAGGTTCTCGCCCTTCCCGGTCTCATCGGTGGTGTCGGGGGCGTCGTCGGGCAGCTCGTCGAGTGTGAACGTCGGTTCGAGCGGGTGCTCGGCGGTGCCGAGATCGGCGACATCGGTGACGGTGCGGAGATCCGCGAGGGCCGCGTCGGCCTTCTCCTTCGAGCCCTGCAGCTCCAGGGTGAGATTGCCGAAGAGGCGCGAGCGCAGCTCGTGGATGCCGCCGTAGATGAAGTTCACCTCGATGCCGTGCTTCACGGCGAGACGCGTGAGGTAGGGCTTGTCGGAGTGCCGATCCTCGATGAGCACCTGGATGAGGCGCCCCGGGTGCTCGCTGCGGATTCTCGCCAGCACGTCCGGCGCCGGGAGATGGTGCAGCACCGAGGAGACGAAGCGCGCGGCGACCGAGCTCTGCGGATTCGAGAAGACCTCGTAGGTGTCGCCGAATTCGACGACGCGGCCGTGCTCCATCACGGCGACCCGATCGGCGATCTCGCGGATCACGTCCATCTCGTGGGTGACGAGCAGGATCGTGACCCCGTACTCGCGGTTCACGCGCTGCAGGAGCTCCAGCACCTCGCCCGTGGTCTGCGGGTCGAGCGCGCTCGTCGCCTCGTCCGAGATGAGGATGTCGGGGCGGGTCGCGAGCGCGCGTGCGATGGCGACCCGCTGCTTCTGGCCGCCCGAGAGCTGCGAGGGGTACTGCAGCGCCTTGTCGGTGAGGCCGACGAAGTCGAGCAGCTCCTCCACACGATCGAGGATCTGATCCTTCGACATCCCCGCGATCTTCATCGGGTAGGCCACGTTCTTGTAGACGTTGCGCGACTGCAGCAGGTTGAACTGCTGGAAGATCATGCCGATCTTCTGGCGCGCGGCGTACAGCGGCGCCCCCTGCAGCTTGCTCATGTCGCGCCCGTCGACGATGACGCGGCCGCTCGTCGGTCGCTCGAGCGCGTTCACGGTGCGCAGCAGCGTCGACTTGCCCGCGCCCGAGTAGCCCACGAGGCCTGTGATGGAGCCGCGCGCGACGTCGAGGGTGACGTCTTGCAGGGCCTGAACGGTGCGGCCGTTCTTCCCTATGAACGATTTCGAGACGCCTTCGAAGCGGACCGCCGGTTCAGCGGTGCCGGCATCGGGGGCGACGCCGCCGAGCGGCGCGGCCTCGGGTGAGGTCGCGCCGCTCGGGTGGGGAGTGTCGGTCATGATGAGACGGTCCTCGGTTCCCTGGTTACTTCTTCGCGCGGGCGATGTCTTCGAGCTCTGCAAGCTTTGCACGAAGCTCATCGGGTGCGATGTCGACGGCCACGAGGGTGTCGCCGAACTCCTTCTTGATGGCGTCCTTCACGCGCTGATCCTGGTAGACCTCCGCGAGGATCTTCCACGCCTTGTTGTCGACGTTGTCCTTGTTCACCGCGACGACGTTCACGTAGGGCAGATTCGATTCGGCCTTCGGATCGTCGAGGTAGAGGGCGGTGTCGGCGGTCACGTTCTGCGCCGGATCGAAGTAGCTCAGGCCCACGACGGCGCCGTCGATGGTCGGGTCGCTGTAGAGCTGCGAGATCGAGAGGGCCTTGACCTCCTTGATCACGATGTTCTTCGGGTTCTTCGAGATGTCGTCGACCGTCGGGAACAGGCCGGCGTTGTCGTCGATCTCGATGAGGCCGGCGGCCTCGAGGATGTAGAGCGCGCGGGCGCCGTTCGAGAGATCGTCGGGGATCAGCAGCGTCGCGCCGTCCTTCAGGTCGTCGAGCGACGTGAACTTGTCCGAGAAGATGCCCCACTGCACGATGTGCGTCGAGAAGACGGGGGTGAGCGATGCGTTCTCCTTGGCGTTGAACGCGCTCAGGTAGAGGATGTGCTGGAAGGCGTTCGCATCGACCGAGCCGGCGACGAGCTCGGTGTTCGGCAGGATCCAGTCGTCGGTGGCGACCCAGTCGATGTCGAGGCCCTTCTCGGCGGCGACATCCTTGGCCACGCTGTACCAGTCGCGGTCCTCGGCGATGGCGACCCGCACCTTGATGCGGTCGGCTCCGGTCTCGCTCTTGTTGCTGTTGCCGATGAAGATGCCGGCGACGATGGCGATCGCGGCGACGGCGAGGGCAGCGACGATGCCGATGACGATCTTCCGCTTCCGCCCGGCGTCCTTCTGCAGCTGAGCGCGAAGCTCGCTCTGTGCGGGGGGCTGTTCAGACATGATGTGTTCCTCGTTGTTCCTCGACTGCTGCGGCTGGGCTTGTGGCATGAGCCGCGCAGTGCATTGCATGTGTGCTGGAACTTATTCCACCGGTTCGGGGGCGCGCGCGCAAAGTTCGCTGTCACACAGTGAAAGATATTGAAATATTCGGGGGTGGATCGCTTCGCCCGCTGGCGCCGGGTCGATGTCGGAGGGCGGGAGTACACTGCGAAATGCATGGAACGGCTCCCGATCCGCAGGGTATTCGCCCTCGATCGAAGTGGGCCGAGTTCCGTTTCAGAGAGGAGACATCAGTATGAACGCTGTCAACATTGGAAAGGCCGATGCGAAGTCGTACCAGGCGATGGCAGCACTGAGTCAGCAGTCCGAGGCCTCCGCCGTCGCCGCCGCGCTCGACCAGCGCCTCGTCGAGCTGGTGAAGATCCGCGCCTCTCAGATCAACGGCTGCGCGTTCTGCCTGCGCATGCATACCCAGGACGCGATGAAGCACGGCGAGACGGCGGATCGCCTCTCGGTGGTCGCCGCCTGGTGGGAGTCGCAGTACTTCTCGCAGGCCGAGCAGCAGGCGCTCACCATCGCCGAGCGCGTGACCATGATCGGTCACCCCGAGCTGGTGCACGACGCGGGCATCGACGAGGCGCTCACCGAGGCGCAGATCGCCGCGGTGATCGGCGTCGCCGTCGTCATCAACGCATGGAACCGCATCGCGATCAGCAGCCACTACCCGGTCGCGCCGTAGCGCTTCGCGCTCGCGCCGCTACACTCCGAGTCTGATCCAGCGCCCGCCGCGGGCGCGCAGGCCGAGCGTGGTGGCGCGGGCGAGCATGAAACCCACTGCGTAGGCGATGGTGAGGGTGAGGATCGCGTCGGTGCCGGCCGGGGTGAGCACCGTGGCCGCCCACAGCAGCGGCAGGTAGACCGCGAGGTTCACCATGCTCGTCCACGCGAGATAGGGGGCGTCCCCCGCGCCCATGAGCACCCCGTCGAGCACGAACACGATGCCGCAGATCGGCAGCGCGAGCGCGACGACGATGAGCGCCGGCGGGACGACGCCGAGCACTTCGGGGTCGCTCGTGAAGATGCGGCCGATCACGGTGCTCGTGGCGAGCAGCACGGCGCCGAGCACGACGCCGCACATCACGCCCCAGAAGACGGTGCGGCGCACGATCCACTTCGCCTGATCGGCACGGCGCGCGCCCAGCGCATCGCCCACGAGCGCCTGCGCCGCGATCGCCAGCGCGTCGAGCGAGAACGCGATCGTCGAGAAGATCGTGAAGACGACCTGGAAGCCGGCGGTCGCATCGGTCCCGTGGCTCGCCGCGGCGAAGACCGTGATGAGCATCGCCGCGCGCAGGCCGATGGTGCGGATGAACAGCCACCACCCGCTGCGGCCGGCGCTCGAGAGCCCGCTGCGCTGCGGCCACGGGGTCGCCCCGTGCCTCACGCCGTGGCGGGCGACGATGACGACGTAGACGGCGACCATGCCCCACTGCGCGATGACCGTGCCCCAGGCGCTCCCGCCGATGCCCCAGCCGAGGCCGTAGATGAACCACCAGTTCAGCAGGGCGTTGATGGCGAAGCCGATCCCGGCCACGTAGAGCGGGGTGCGAGTGTCCTGCAGGCCGCGCAGCAGCCCCATCGCGGCGAACACGAGCAGCATCGCCGGCAGCCCGAGACAGGAGATCGTGAGATAGGTGATGGCCTGCTCGGCCACCGCCTCCGAGGCGTCGAAGCCGCGCACGAGCGCGCCGCACAGCGGCAGCAGCGCGAGGGCCAGCACCGCGCCGAGCCCGAGTGCGAGCCAGAGCCCGTCGATCCCCGCCTGCACGGCCTCGCGATGCCGGCCAGCGCCGCGGCGTCGCGCGACGAGCGGGGTCGTCGAGTACGCGAGGAAGATCATGAGGCCGACCGCGGTCTGCAGGATCGATGACGCGATCGCGAGGCCCGCCAGGGGCGCGGCGCCCAGGTGCCCGATGAGCGCCGAGTCGACGGCGAGGAAGAGCGGCTCGGCGATGAGCGCGCCGAGCGCGGGGACGGCGAGCGATGCGATCCGGCGGTCGATGCTCCGCCGCTGCGCGCGCGGGCTCTCAGCGCTCAGATCTTCGGCGCCGGGCAGATCCGCCCCCGCTGTCGTATTCGCGCTCACAACCTCAACCGTAGCCGGTAATCTCCACCGAATCGCACGCGTGCGCCATGACCGCAGCGGCAAGGTCGGAGGCGGTCGATAGGGTGGTTTCATGACTGCAGATTTCGGCAATTCCGGTATTGATATCGACGAGCTCGACGCTGCGATCCGCCCGCAGGACGACCTCTTCCTGCACGTGAACGGCAAGTGGATCGCGCGCACCGAGATCCCCGCCGACAAGGCTCGCTACGGCTCCTTCATGGTGCTCGCCGAGAACGCCGAGGCGGCGGTGCGCGAGATCATCACGGGCGCCGTTCCGCTGCAGCCGGGCGAGCGCGCCGAAACCGAGCTCGACAAGATCGCGGCGCTGTACGCGAGCTTCATGGATGTGGAGCGCGCCGACGAGC
>JBDIAD010000117.1:0-4961 GCA_039812205.1 Leucobacter sp. | reverse complement strand
ATGAGGCGCGCACCGAACGGGATCGCGACACGCGTACCGCCGAGCTGCGCACAGTCCGCCTCCATCGGCTGGAACGCCTCGAACGGCGGGCCGAGGCCGACGCTCGGCACGCGCGCGAGCAGGGCCTCAACTGGCGCGGGGCCGCGGTGCTGAGCTGGAGCGGGATGCGCGGCGTGGTGACGCTCGCCGCCGCTCAATCGATTCCCACCTCGGTGCCGTATCGCTCGCAGATCGTGCTGATCGCGTTCATCGCCGCGGTGGTGACGCTGCTGCTGCACGGGCTCACGCTGCCCTCGCTGATCCGCAGGCTGCGACCGGCGGGTCCCACCAAGGACGATCGCACCGAGGAGCTGCTCGCGCTCTACAACACGCTCGTCGAGTCGGGGCACGCGGCCCTCGAGGCGGTACTCGAACCCGGCCACGTCGATCCCGAAACCGGGCGGGTCATGAACCCGCCGTCGGAGGCGACGATCGCTCGTGCGCGTGCGACCGTGCGCTCTTCGATCTCGGCGCTCGCGTTCTCAGTTCCGCGAGATTCGACGCTGGCCCACGAGCACGAATCGGACGCGCAGGCGTATCTGCGGCTGAGCCGTACGGTGCTCGAGGCTCAGCGGGCGACACTGCTCGAGGAGCGGGCCGTGGGCCTCTTCAGCAGCAGCGCCCTGCGCGCGGCCGAGCAGGTGCTCGACACGCACGAGCTGCGCTTCAACCCGGCCGGTGATCACTGAGGCACGGCGACGCGGGTAGCCTGGAGGCTATGGATTTGAAGTTCACCTTCAGCGGCGGCGGCTCGAAGGATCACGGTCACGACGATGGGCACGGTCACGATGACGGCCCCAGCGGTGGGCCGGGGATCCCGCTTCCCTTCGCCGGCGCTCCGTCGTCGTCGAGCGGCGTTCTCGAGATGCGCGTCACGATCGAAGGCGATGAGGTCGTCTGCGACGGCCTGTCGGGCGACGGAGTCTCCTATGCGCGCAGCTCGAAAAGGGCCGCCGAACTCTCGCCCGCCGCAATCGCGGCCGGGGTGCGCTCGACGCTCGCGCGCACCGGCGCGGCACTGCCCGAGCCGCTGATCGAATCGGTGACCGGCGTGGTGCTCGCGCTCGATGGCCGGGAGGAGGCCGTGCTCGGCGAGCTCGGCCTCCCGGTGTCGGCCGGCTCGGAGCAGTTGTCGACGGTCGACGCGGCACTGCAGGCCCGCGTCGGCATCAGCGCGGGCGTCCCGATCCGTCGCGCCTAACCGCACGTTCGAGCAGCCGGAGATAGCCGCTCAGCGCGGCGACACCCTCGGGCGAGGTCGGCAGGGCGTCTCCCAGCTGCGGCGACGAGACGAGATGCGCCGCCCACTGCGCCCGACTGATCGCCACGTTCAGGCGATTGCGCATGAGCAGGAAGTCGAGCCCGCGCGGTACGTCGTCCGCGCTCGAGGCGGCGAGCGTCACGATGGCGAGGAGCGCCTCCTGTCCCTGGAACTTGTCGACGGTTCCGACTCGCACCTCGCCGTACCCCGCTTCGGCGAGCGCGTTCGCAACGCATTCGACCTGCGCGTTGTACGCGGCCACGACGATGAGATCGCCCTCGGCGAGGCGTCGGGTCGCGACGACGGCACTGCTGTCACCGGCTCGCTCGCGGAGCACGCCGTTCTCGAGCGTGCGCGCGACGATGCGCACCACCTCGGAGGCCTCCTCCTGCGACGAGGTGGCGTTGCCCGAGTGCTCCACGGGATGCCAGGTCAGCCCCGCGGGGCCTGCACCCTCGACGTCGCGCAGCGAGGCCGAGGGGTGGGCGCGCAGCCGCCCCTCGTAGGAGAGCTCGGAGACGATGTCGGCGAGCTCCGGGCGCATGCGCCGCGTCTCGGCGAGGAAGTATCCGAGCTCGCCCGGCATCGTCTCGTGCTCGCCGAGCAACCAGGCCAGGGCAGCGGTGTTCACCGGTTCGGGATGGGCGCCCTGGGAGACCTGCGGAAGCTGCTGGGGGTCGCCGAGTAGGAGCAGGCGCTCCGCGGAGACCGATGCGGCGATCGTCGGCGCGAGCGAGAACTGGCCCGCCTCGTCGATCACGAGCAGATCGAGTTCGCCCCGCCCGATGCGCGTCTCGTTGGCGAAGTCCCACGCCGTGCCGCCGAGAACCGCTCCAAGGCCGGCGTTCCGATGCTCGCGCAGAAACGCGCTCTGCCCGTTCTTGGGGAGCGCCCGCCAGCGCGGACTCGGAGCCCCGTCGTCGAGCGCGCCGCCCTGCGGAACCTTGCCGACCAGCTCGCGCGGCAGCCCGGCAGCGACGACGCCGTCGAGCACGTTCTCGACGACCTTGTGCGACTGCGCGACGACGCCGACGCGCCAGCCGTCCTCCTCGACGAGCGTGCGGATCACGCGCGCCGCGAGATAGGTCTTCCCGGTGCCGGGCGGCCCCTGTACGGCGATGGTGGATCTTTCGGCGCGGCGCAGCGACGCCACGACGGCGCCGATCCTCCGCGCCTCGTCGCTGCCGCCGCCCGCTCGAAGCGCCTCGTCGGATGCGGGGTCGACGAGCGCCTCGCTCCCCCGAAGCCTCGGTGGGAGTCGGCGCAGCAGATCGTACACGGGATCGCGCATCTGCTCGCCGCGTTCGAGCGCGTCGGCGAGCCGTACGCCCCACTCCTTGATGGCGCCGGGCTGCCGGCCCGCGGGCGGGGGCGGCCCGGGGGCGAGGGCCACCGGCAGTGCGTCGTATTCCTCGATGTCCGCGCCGCGGGATTCCTCGACGGTGACGCCGTTCTCGTAGCGCTCCAGGATGCGCGCGCGAACGGCCCCGCGCGCACCGGGCTGGGCGCCGAAGGTGGGGAACGGCGGCGGGTACTCGTAGAGCAGGAAGGCCTCGGAGTCGACTTTGAGCGAGCTGCCGGGCGCGATCTCGCCCATGAGCCGCGGGCGGCGGCGCTCGTTGCGGGCCCGGGCGGGCAGGAACCAGGGGATTTGGACGCTGCTGAGCACGGCGTCGACCACGAGCACATCGCGCGTGTCGGCCCAGTCCTCGATGGGGTCGATCAACCGGGCGAAATGCGCCCACCAGAACGACTTCTGCTCTCGCGCGTGGTAGTCGATCGAGCTCGCGGCGAGCGCCGCCGCCCGACGATCGGAGGGATTCGTCGCCGTGCTCGCGAGCCGGGCGAGCGCGGCGCCGGTGGTGTCGAGATCGAAGAATCCCGCCTCATCGGGCGCCGCGCGCGGCGGATACGGCTCGATACCGTGCTCGGCGGCGATGGACAGCAGCCAATCCCGCAGCCGGAGCGTCGACACGCAATCGTAGGCGTTGTAGTCGGCGATGGCGTCGAGCCGCCGCCGCCCCTCGGCCCTCGTCTCGGGGTCGGTGGACGCGAGCTGCGCGCTCGCCTCGGCGTACTCGACGACCGACTGACCGCCGCTCGTCACCCCGTCCTCGTCTCTGAGCCGTTCGCCCATGTAGAGCGGCTCGAGCTTCTTGATGGAGTACGAGCTCGATCCCACCCGCAGAGCCTTGCGGACGATCGGGTAGAGATCGACGAGCACGTGCTCGCGCAGCAGCTGATCCACTTCGGCCTCGCCGACCCCGTGCCGGGCGGCGATCGAGAGCAGATGCGTGCGCTCGTAGGCGGCGTAGTGGTAGATGCGCATCGCCGGGTACTGCGCGCGGCGCTCGGCGACGAACGCGAGGAACGATTGCAGCGCGAGTTTCTCCTGTTCGAGGTCGTGCGCCCAGAACGGCCTGAAGTGCTCGTGGATGTCGACGGTGCCGAAGAGGTAATCGAGGCCCCACCGCACGGCGGAAGGCTCATCGGGGCCCGTCTCGCGATACATCGGGTCGCCCTCGAAATCGAAGAAGAGATCGCCCGCGTTCGGCTGCGGGATCGCCCCGAGCGCCGATGGGTCGACCACCTCGTAGGGCGGCGCCGACCCCACTGCCTCTCGCACCTGCACCGCGGCCTGCTGGGCGAGACGATCTCGCACCTTCGGCGCGAGGCCGGGGATGTCGGGCGCGAAGCCCCGGGTGCCCTGTGCGAGGGTCGCGACCTCGTCGATCGTGCCGCAGCCCGCCGCGACGAGTGCGTCGCGCTGCGTGCGGCGGATCCCTGCGATCAGCAGCGGATCGCGGGTGCGCTGCACCTCCGGTTCGCACACCTCGCAGCGGCCGCAGTGCGCGATGCCGGGCGAGCCCCAGCCGACCGCCCCGGCGCTCTCGCGCCGCCCATCAGGCCCGGTCGCGCGCACGCGATCGAGCAGTATCTCGTGCAGTCGCTCGCGCCGCCTGCGGAAGACGGGCGCGATATCGGCGAGCCGGTGACGGCTGCGCGCACCGTCGCCGTGGATGAGCACCGCCTCCGAGGCGACCGGCACCGCCAGCCGCACCAGCTGCTCGGCGTACGCCGCGAGCTGCATGAGCGCGGTCACCCTCGCACGGCGCGCCAGCTTCGTGTCCTGCACCTGGTAGAGGCCATCTGGGGTTCGCGCGATGAAGTCGGCGTACCCGAGGAACGCGATCGCCGGATCGGCGGCATCCCCGGTGCGCGCAGGGGCGGGCCGCTGCACGGGATCGAAGAAGGTGGCCTGGAAGACGACATCGGCACCGCGGCGCAGCGCGGCGACGGTCTCGGCCTCGGCCCGGAGAAGCTCGCCCGGATCTCGCGGGTCGGCGCGTTCGATCTGGGCGACCCCGCCGCTCCCGCTCGCGTGCCCCCCGAACTGCGAGACGTACGACGCGAGCACGCGCTCCTCGTGCGCGTCTCCGAGCCGGGCCGCTCGGTCGAGCATCGGATCCTCGAGCGGCGGCACCCGCACCTCGCGCCCGAGCAGCGCCTCGACGCGGCGCAGGAAGGCGAACTCGCAGATCGAGGCGGCGGTCAGATCGCTCGCGCTGGTGACCAGGCGGATCCCGCCGTCGGCCTGCTGCTGCACGAACATCGCGACCTCCAATCGTCATTCCGGGCGAACGGCCGGTGCGGCGGCGGA
>JBDIAD010000116.1:0-4964 GCA_039812205.1 Leucobacter sp. | reverse complement strand
GGCTTCGGCCTCAGCGGCCTCACCGATCGCGTCGCCGCGGCGGGCGGCGCGGTGCGCGTGGGCGCGGGGCCGCTCGGCGGCACGCGGCTGGAGGTCACCGTGAGCGAGGCGGGCGCATGATCCGCGTGCTCGTCGTCGACGACCATCCCATCGTGCGCGCCGGCATCATCGGTCTGCTCGACACGGAGGCGGATCTCGCCGTGGTCGGCGAGGCCGCCGACGGCGAGGCCGCGCTCGCGCTCGTGCCCGAGGTCGCCCCGGACGTGGTGCTCATGGACCTGCGCATGCCGGGCATCGGCGGGGCGGAGACGACGAGGCGACTGCTGGAGGGCGCGGCCGCGTCGCGATCCGCACCCCCGCGCATCATCGTCTTCACCACCTACGAGGACGACGACCGCATCCTGGAGGCGATCGAGGCCGGCGCGAGCGGGTACCTGCTGAAGGCGGGCCCGGCGGAGCAGCTGATCGCCGGGATCCGCTCGGTGGCGGCCGGACAGACGGTGCTCGCGCCGCATGTCGCCGCGCAGCTCACCCGCGCCGCGGCGAAACCCGCGGGCGGGACGGCGCCGAACCTCACCCCGCGCGAGCTGGAGGTGCTGCGGCTCGTCGCGCAGGGGCTCAGCAACCCCGAGATCGCGGCGCGGCTGGTGATCGGCGAGTCGACCGTGAAGACCCATCTGCTGCACATCTTCGCGAAACTCGAGGTGGGCGATCGGACGCGGGCGGTGACGCTCGCACAGGAGCTCGGCTTGCTGTAACGTCCAGTTCAGTGCACGGCGAATCCGGAGGTGGAGATGAGCAACACGGAACAGGCCCCCGTCGAGACGATCTGCGAGACCGGTGACACGCGGTGCGGCATCGAGATCCTCGAGCCGCGCGAGGTGCCTCTCGGGGGTGTGCGGGCGATGCCGGTGCGCCGAACGCTGCCGCAGCGAAAGCGATCGCTGATCGGAGCCTGGTGCTTCCTCGATCACTACGGGCCGGACGATGTATCGCTCACCGGCGGGATGGACGTCGCCGCGCACCCGCATATCGGCCTGCAGACAGTGAGCTGGCTGTTCTCCGGCGAGATCGAGCACAACGACAGCGCGGGCTTCCGCGCGATGGTGCGCCCGGGCGAGGTGAATCTCATGACCGCGGGGCGCGGCATCAGCCACTCCGAGCGGTCGACGGCCGCGACGACGATTCTGCACGGAGCGCAGCTGTGGGTCGCGCTGCCGGAGTCTGCCCGGCACATGGAGAAGACCTTCGAGCACTACGCCCCGCCCGTGCACTCGGGGGACGGCTGGCGCGCGCAGATCTTCCTCGGGTCGCTGCTGGGCGACACCTCCCCCGTCGCGACGCACACGCCGCTCATCGGAGCCGAGATCCATCTCGATTCGGGTGCCGAGCTCGACCTGCCGCTCGATCCCGAGTTCGAGCACGGCATTCTGCTCGATACCGGCGAACTCTCGATCGTCGGGGGCGGATCGGGGGATGCCTCTGCCGATCCCGTCGCCGTCGCGGTCGCGGTCGCCGAGCTCGCGTACGTCCCGCTCGCCACCCGCGGGCTGCGTCTGCGCGCCGGTTCCGCCGGCGCACGACTGCTGCTCATCGGCGGCGAGCCATTGGGCGAGCAGATCGTCATGTGGTGGAACTTCGTCGGCCGCTCCCACGATGAGATCGCGCAGGCCCGCGCCGACTGGCAGGCGCTGCTCGCCTCGGCCGGCGTCGGGGATGTGACACCGGAGGGCCACCCGGTGCTGCCCGATCCGCTCCCGCAGCCGATCGAGTCGAATCGCTTCGGCCTCCCCGAGGGCGAGCCCGAGCCGCCGCTTCCGGCACCGCCGCTGCCCATCGCTCGGTTGAAGCCGCGCACGTAGGCGGACGCATTCCTTCCCAGCGCGAGTAGTGTGCTCGTATGCCGCCTACTCCGCCGAACTCGTTCACTCCTCCGAGCTCATTCACGACCCGCCCCACGCTGCAGGGCAGCTTCGGCATGGCCGCCTCGACGCACTGGCTCGCCTCGGCGTCGGCCCAGGCCGTGCTCGAGCGCGGTGGGAACGCGTTCGATGCGGCGGTCGCCGCGGCATTCGTGCTGCACGTGGTCGAACCTCATCTGAACGGCGCCGGCGGCGACATGGTGGGCATCTTCGCGACGGCCGACGATCCCTCGCGCCCGCGGGTCATGATGGGTCAGGGTCCGGCACCGGCGGCCGCGACGATCGAGCACTATCGCGCCGAGGGTCTGGAGATCATCCCGGGTACCGGGGCGCTCGCCGCTGCGATTCCGGGCGCCGTCGACTCGTGGCTCAACCTGCTCGAGCTGCACGGCACGTGGGAGCTCGCCGATGTGCTCGAATTCGCGATCGGATACGCCGAGAACGGCCACCCGGTCGTCTCCCGTGTCGTCGGCATGATCGAGACGATGCGCGAGACCTTCGAGACGCACTGGCCGACCTCGGCCGAGCTGTGGATTCCGGGCGGCCGCATTCCCGAGGTCGGCGAGCTCGTGAAGAACCTCCCCTACGCGAACACGCTGCGCCGCCTGATCGCCGCGGGCGACTCTGTCGCAGTGAGTGCCCCGGCAGCAGTGAGCAACCCGGCGACGGTGAGCGACCCCGCGGCAGTGAGCGCTCCGGCAGCGGCAAACGATCCGCTCGCAGCAGGTGATCCCGACGGCCGCGTCGCGCGCATCCGCGCCGCCCGCCGCGCCTGGAGTTCGGGGTTCGTCGCCGAAGCCATCGCGGAGTTCGTGAAGACCCCGCATCTCCACTCCGATGGTGCGGATCACGCCGGCGTCATCACGGCCGATGACATGGCGGGATATGCGGCGTCGCTCGAGGCGCCGGTCACGATCGAGTTCCGCGGGTACACCGTCGCGAAGTCGGCAGCGTGGGGTCAGGGCCCGGTCCTGCTGCAGACGCTCAGAATTCTCGATGGGTTCGAGGACGAGCGGCTCGATCCCTCGACCGAGCTCGGGGCGCACACGATTCTCGAGGCGCTGAAGCTCGCGATGGCCGATCGCGACGCCTACTACGGCAGCGGCGAGGTAGATCTCGACTGGCTGCTGAGCGAGGAGTACGCGGCTGCGCGCCGTGAGCTGATCACCGATGCGGCGTCGCTCGAGTTCCGGCCGGGCGCGGATCGGAGCGGTGTCGCGCCGACCTTCGCACCGCCCCTGGTCGAATCGGGGACTCCGCACGCGGTCGCGCCCGCCGTGGGGCTCGGTGAACCTACGGTTCAGAAGAACGGGGTGGCCAAGGGCGACACGGTGCACATCGATGTCGTCGATCGCTGGGGCAACATCATCTCGGCGACGCCATCGGGCGGCTGGCTGCAGTCCTCGCCGGCGATCCCGGGGCTCGGGCTGTGCCTCGGGACGCGGTTGCAGATGAACTGGCTCGACGAGTCGTCGCCGTCGGCGCTGGTTCCGGGGAAGCCGCCGCGCACGACGCTCACCCCGACGCTGATCTCCCGGGATGGCGAGCCGGTGATCGCGCTCGGTTCTCCCGGCGGCGATCAGCAGGATCAGTGGCAGCTGCTCGCGCTGCTGCGAATCCTCGTCGGCGGCTACGAGTTGCAGCAGGCCATCGACGCTCCGGCCTTCCATACGACGTCGCTGGCGGAGTCGTTCTGGCCGCGGACATGGACCCCGGGCGGGGCGGTGGTCGAGGCCCGCCTTGGCGAGGAGGTCATCGACGGCCTGAAGCGCCGCGGGCACCGCCTGATCATCGCCGGGGATTGGGATCTCGGCCGCGTCTCGTGCGTCGGGCGCGACCCCGAAACCGGCCTCCTCACCGCGGGCGCGAATCCCCGCGGCGCGCAGGGCTACGCTGCGGGGCGCTGAGTTCGGCGGCGCACCGAGCTGCGGTGCACGGAACGGCGGCACACCGAGCCGCAGGGAACCGAACCGCAGATCGCCGAACACCGGGGAGCACGGTCGCAGGTCAGAACGGCACGAGTTCATGCTCACTCGGCGACCAGTCGGGCTCGCTCGACGCCTCGGCGGGGTCGACAGGCAACCAATCGAGCCCGTCTGAGTCGCGAGCCTCGATCTCGGCGGCGGGCAACTCGGCGGCGGACTGCGCGGCGGCCGACGGCGCGGTGCGCCGTTGCGGATGCGTCGGATACACACCCCCGGTCCGGCTCCACCACAGCAACGTCCCGTCTGGAAGCTGCTCCACCCGCCAGCGGTAGCGCACATCGAGGTCCGGATGTTTCAGCATGTGATGCGCCCGGCACAGATAGGCGAGATTCGTTGCGGAGGTCGACCCTCCGCCCATCCATTCCACCGTGTGGTCGATCTCGCATCGCGACAGGGGGACCCGGCATCCGGGTGCGCGGCAGCACCCGTCCCGAGCCTGCAGCAGTCTCTTCAGTTTCTTCGAGGGCCGGTACCGGTCCGTCGCCACTACCCGGTCGGCTTCGTCGACGGCGATCCTGTTCCAACCCGGAGCCACCGCCGTCATTTCTCGCGCGAGTTCGGGGCTGATCGGACCGTACCCGGCAAGCTCCGCCGGATACGCTCCGTTCGCGGGCACGATCACGGTGACGCGGGGATGGATGCCGACAATCGTGCGGCCCTGCGCGGTGCCCTGAGGAGTGGCAGCGGCAGCAGGAGCACCGGTCAGGATGAGTTCGGCGAACAGATCGGCACGCAATTGATCGACGGTCGAGATCGCGCCTTCTGCCGCTTCGACATCAGGAGCGCTCGTGGGGTCGGCAGCGTTGCTGATGTCGACCGCACCCACTCCTGTGTCGGCAGCAGCATGCTTCGCGGCGATGTGCAGTTCGTCATGAGCCTGTCGCGCGGCGCGCGTCAAACGATCGAAGGCGCCGTACGCGAGCACAGCGGGCAGTTTCGCACCGAGCTCGGCCATGCCGTCTTCCAGGTCGCGGATCCACACCTCACGGGATCGTGCGGCCGCGTCATGCCGATCCTGCATGGTCTGGGGCCGTGCCGCTTCGGCAGCTCGACGCGC
>JBDIAD010000115.1:0-4971 GCA_039812205.1 Leucobacter sp. | reverse complement strand
GATCTCGTACCGGCTCTGGTGCCCCTCGATCGCCGAGACCGGCGGCAGCAGCTCGGCGGGCACGACATCGTCGAGCTCGAACTCGGAGAGGTCGATGTGCAACTGGTTCTCGACCATCTGCATGCGGCGGGCCGGGTCGAGCCAGTCGTTTAGGCCCAGCCACTTCTCGCGCGCCTCTTTCTCGGTGGCGGCGGTGAAGGTGCTGATGCCGGGCATGATCGGCACCTGGTCGGGGTTGCGCCCGAGCTTCGCGACCCGCTCCTTGAAGTCGTGGTAGAAGCTCACCGAGCTGTCCATGTCGTGCTGCGAGGTGAAGACGACCTCCGCCCACTTCGCGCCGAAGTTCATGCCCCACTCGGAGGATCCCGCCTGGATGAGCAGCGGCCGCCCCTGCGGGGAGCGCGAGATGTTGAGCGGCCCCTCGATCTGGAAGTACTTCCCTTCGAAGTCGATCTCGTGGATCTTGTCGGGGTCGGCGAAGACGCCCGACTCGCGGTCGAAGATCATCGCACCGTCCTCCCAGCTGTCCCAGAGACGGGTGCAGGCCTCGACGTGCTCCTCGGCGACGGCGTAGCGGATCTCGTGGATCGGCACCTCCTCCTGGCCGAAGTTGCGGGCCCCGTAATGCGAGGTGACGATGTTCCATGCGGCGCGGCCGTGGCTGATGTGATCGAGGGCCGCGAACTCGCGCGCGACGGCGTAGGGCTGCGAGAAGCTCGTGGAGACCGTGCCGACGAGCCCGATGTGCTTCGTCACCATCGCGAGGGCCGAGAGCAGCGAGATCGGTTCGAAGCCGCCGATCGGAGCGTTGCCGCGGAGGGCCTGCTTGTCGCGCACCCCCAATCCATCGGCGCGGAAGATGAAATCGAGTTTCGCGTCCTCGGCGATCTTCGCCTGATGCACGAAGTGCTCGATCGACGGGTTCTGCGAGTCCGAGCTCGGCAGGCGCCAGGCCGTCGGCTGCACTCCGGTCTCTTCGATCGCCGCGCCGATGTGCATCTGGCGGTTGCGTTTCGTCATTGATGCTCCCTCGAATCAATCACTGCTGAATCACTCGCCGCCGCGGATCGCGGGAGCGCCCTCGCGCTCCCGTTCGCAGTGCCGCGGCGGTGTCGTATTCCCGTATTGAGAGACAGCCTAGTCCCAGAATGAGAGTTGCGGGTCGGTTCGCGCGAGGCGCCCGATCACCGCGCCGCGTACTGCGACCGCGGGCGGTCGAGCCCGAGCAGATCGCGCAGCGTGCCGCCGGGGTACTCGGTGCGCAGATAGCCGCGCTCCTGCAGGATCGGCACCACATGCATCACGAAATCCTCGAGCGTGGTCGGCACCACGGGCGGCACGATGTTGAATCCGTCTGCGCCGCGCGCCTCGAAGCGCTCGATGAGGCGATCCGCCACCTGCTCGCCCGAGCCCACCAAGAGCCAGTGCCCGGCGGAGGAGGTCGCCTCGGCGGCGAGCTGGCGGATCGTGCGCCGCTCGTTCACGACCCAGTCGCGGTAGATGGCATATCGACTCTGGTGCCCCTCGATCGCGGCGACCTCGGGAAGCATCTCGGCCGGCACGACATCGTCGAGGCCGAAGCCGGTGAGATCGGTGTGCAGCGCCTGCTCGACCATCGCGATGCGATGCGCGGGGTCGAGCAGATCGTTGCGGGCGAGCCACTTCTCTCGGGCCTCCGCCTCGGTCGCGGCGACCACGGGACTGATGCCCGGCATGATCGCGACCTGATCGGGGTTGCGGCCCGCCGCGGCGACGCGCGCCTTGAAGCCCGCGTAGAACTCCTGCGAGGCGGCCATCTCGTGCTGCGAGGTGAAGACGACCTCGGCCCACTTCGCGCCGAAATCCATGCCCCACGTCGATGAGCCCGCCTGCACGAGCACGGGCCGGCCCTGCGGTGAGCGGGCGATGTTCAAGGGGCCGCGCACGCGCTGATACCGGCCCTCGAAATCGATCTCGTGGATCCGGTCAGGGTCGGCGTAGACGCCCGACTCGCGATCCATCACGAGCGCGCCGTCCTCCCAGCTGTCCCAGAGCTTCGTGCACACCTGCACGTGCTCCTCGGCCATGGCGTAGCGCACCTCGTGGATCGGCACCTCGTCCATGCCGTAGTTCTGCTCGCCCTGGTGCGAGGTCACGATGTTCCAGCCGGCGCGGCCGTGGCTGATGTGGTCGAGCGCCGCGAACTGGCGGGCGACCGTGTAGGGCGGAGAGAAGGTCGTCGACGCCGTGCCGACGAGGCCGATGTGCGTGGTCGTCATCGCGAGCGCCGACAGCAGCATGAGCGGATCGAATTGCGCCACGACCGGCCCGTTGTGGCGCAGCGTCTCCTTCGAGGGGAGGGCGACGCCGTCGGCGCGGAAGACGAAGTCGAGGCATGCCGCTTCGGCGATCCTCGCCTGGTGCACGAAGTTCTCGATCGAGGGCACCGCGGTGTTCGAGCCCGGGAGGCGCCAGGCGGTCGGCTGCACACCCGTGTCTTCGATGCCGACGCCGATGCGGATCTGTCGCGCTCGCAGCTGGGCCATGCCTATGGTCTCCTCGTTGTGCCGTGCGTGATGCGGTGCGTACTGTCGCCGATGCCGGGACATGCCTGTCCCATTATGCCGGAGTGCAGTGATGGCGCCGCACTCGAGCGACGCCGACGCGCTCGATGCAACGCCGAGAGGCGCCGAGGGGGGTGAAATCCATCGGAACCCCCCCCGCTCGGCGCCTCTCGACGTGGCGCGCCGCGGTCTGCGTGCTGGCGAGTGCTAGGCGGCGGCCTCCGAGTTCTCGGACGGCGCCTTCGACACGAGCGTCAGCACGTCGTAGGTCGCGACGACCTCGTCGTTCTGGTTCTTCAGCACCGCGTCCCAGTGCACCTCGCCGTACTCGTCGGTCTCGCGAGGGATGATCTCCTTCGCGGTGAGCGTGACGCGCACCTTGTCGCCGGGGGAGACCGGCGTCATGAAGCGCAGGTTCTCGAGGCCGTAGTTCGCGAGCACCGGGCCGACGCCGGGCCACACGAAGAGGCCGGCCGCGAACGAGAGCAGCAGGTAGCCGTGGGCCACGCGCCCCGGGAAGAAGGGGTTCGCCGCGGCGGCCTCCTCGTTCATATGCGCGTAGAACGTGTCGCCCGTGAAGTTCGCGAAGTGCTCGATGTCCTCGAGGGTGACCTCGCGCTCCTCCGAGACGACCTGATCGCCGATGCGCAGCTCCTGCAGCGACTTCTTGAAGGGATGGCGATCGCTGCGCGTCGGGGCGCCCGCGTGCCACACGCCGGTGATGGCGGTGAGCATCTCTGGCGTTCCCTGTACCGCGGTGCGCTGCATGTAGTGGAACACGCTGCGCACACCGCCGAGCTCCTCGCCGCCGCCCGCGCGCCCGGGGCCTCCGTGCACGAGCATCGGCAGCGGCGAGCCGTGGCCGGTCGAAGTGCGCGAGTTCTCGCGGTTGAGCACGAGAATGCGGCCGTTCGCCGAGGCGACGCGCTTGGTGAGATCGGCGACGAAGCCCGGATCTGCCGAGGCGACGCTCGTGACGAGCGATCCGCCCCCGCGAATCACGAGATCGGCGGCCTGCTCGGGGGTGTCGTAGGTGATGACCGAGCTCACGGGGCCGAAGGCCTCGGTGTCGTGCACGCGCTCGGCATTCGAATCGGCGAAGCGCAGCAGCATCGGCTGCAGGAAGGCGCCGCCCGCGGCGGCGTCCTGGCCGTCGCCCATCACGATCTCGCCGCCATCGGCGACGAGCTTGCCCACCTGGCGCAGCACCTCCTCGCGCTGCTCGGCCGAGGCCAGCGCGCCCATGGTGACGCCCTCCGTGCGCGGATCGCCCACGACGACCTTCTCTGCGATGCGCGCCTCGACCGCGGCGACGAGGTCGTCGGCGGCCGCGGCCGGCACGATCGCGCGACGGATCGCGGTGCACTTCTGGCCGGCCTTCGTCGTCATCTCGGTGACGAGCTGGCGCACGTAGGCGTCGAACTCGGGCGTGCCCGCGGCGGCATCGGGGCCGAGCACCGAGGCGTTGATCGAGTCGGTCTCGGCGTTGAAGAGCACGCCGCCCGTCTGCACGGCCTCGTGGCGGCGCAGCGATTCGGCGGTCGACGCAGAGCCCGTGAACGACACCACGTCGCCGAGCTTCGCGTAGTCGAAGACATCGCGGATCGAGCCCGACACGAGCTGCACCGACCCCGCAGGCAGCAGGCCCGACTCGACCATGATGCGCACCATCTGCTCGGCGATGTAGCTGCCGGGGGTCGCGGGCTTGATGATCGAGGGCATGCCCGCGAGGAACGCCGGGGCGAACTTCTCGAGCGACCCCCAGACGGGGAAGTTGAAGGCGTTGATCTGCACGGCGACGCCGGGGAGGGTCGTGCGGATGTGGCGGCCGAGGAACGAGCCGTCCTTCGCAAGCACCTCGAGCGGCCCGTCGAGCTGCACCTTGGCGTTGGGCAGCTCGCGGCGGCCCTTGCCCGAGTAGGTGAAGAGCACGCCGATGCCGCCGTCGATGTCGACCCACGAGTCGGCCTTGGTGGCGCCCGACTTGTACGAGAGCTCGTAGAGCTCCTGCTTGCGCTCGGTGAGCGCGAGGGCGAGCTGCTTCAGGATGATGGCGCGCTGGTGGAAGGTGAGCTCGCCGAGGCTCTTCTGGCCGACCGTGCGCGCGTAATTCATCGCGCCCTCGAGGTCGAGGCCCTCCGATGATACGCGGGCCACGGCCTCGCCGGTCGATGCGTCGACGACCTCGACCCCTGAAACGCCTTCGGCCGGTGACCACCAGGCGTCTTGAACGTAGCTCTGCAGCATTCGCGTCATGTGGCTGATTCCTTTACTTGTCGTTCCAGTTGTAGAAGCCCTGACCGCTCTTGCGGCCGAGCTTGCCCTCGGCGACCATGTCGCGCAGCAGCTGCGGCGGGGCGAAGCGGGGGCCGAGGTCGCGCTCGAGCTGCTCCGCGATGCCCAGACGCACGTCGAGACCGACGATGTC
>JBDIAD010000114.1:0-4977 GCA_039812205.1 Leucobacter sp. | reverse complement strand
CAGCTGCTCCGATCGCTCGGATTCCACCGCGCTGAGCGCACCGGTCTCGCCCGTCTCGATGAGGGCCCGCATGAACTGCGCGAGCCGCAGCTGCACGCGCTCGGCGAGCTCCCCCGCGGCCTTCCTCGTGAAGGTGAGCCCGAGGACCTCCTCCGGCTGCGCGATCCCGTTCGCGATGAGCCATACGACCCGGTTCGCCATGGTCTCGGTCTTCCCGCTCCCGGCCCCCGCGATGACCAGCGCCGTGCCGCTCAGCGGGTGCTCGATGACTCGTCGCTGCTCCGCCGTCGGCAACTGGGGCCGCATGGGATCGGCGGCGATGAGCCGCGCGATGCGCTCGGCGGAGAAGACGATGCCGGGCCGGCTCATGAGCGACTCACCGCCGGGATGACGTGGAGCCTGCACGACCCGGGCTTGTAGGGGTCGGTGCAGTGATGTTCGACCCGCGCGGTGAATTGCGCGCCGGCCATGATGCGGGCGGCCGCCGCCACTCGTTCGACGAAGGCCTCGCGCTCGTCGGCGCCCATCGGCTCCTGTTTCAGCTCGACGAACGGGGAGGTCTTCCCCACCGCATCGGGGTGGACGTAGAGCAGGCTCGCTCCGCCGTTCTCGAGCGATGACGCATCGATTCCGCTGCGCCCGAGCTCCTCCGCTGAAAGCGCCGAGAAGCTGCGCTCGGAGACCCCCAGCTGATACGCCTGGAGCTGGGCATGCGCGGGAAGATCGGCTTTCGCGACCTTCGTCTTCCCCGTCTTCAGGTCGAGAATGGAGACGCTGAGCGCGCCGTCCACGCCTCGCCGCAGTTCGAGGCGATCCGCGGTGCCCCTGAGGATCGCGCGCCCGAGCTCCACTCGAAACCTCGCTTCCGAGGCGAGGGCCTGCCCGCCGCCGCCGCGGAATTGCCGCAGATACTCCCGGAGGCCCTCGACCATCGCGCGGGCGAGTTCGAGCTCGCGTTCGCGCTCCCACTCGGCGTCGAAGCGCAGCTTCGGCCATTCGCGCGTCACGAGTTCGAGGAGATCGGCGTGCTCATCGCTCTCGGCATGCTCGAGAGCAGCGTGCATGAGCGTTCCCAGATCGGCGTGAAAGCCCGAGTCGGATGCGCCCAGCTGCTGCAGCACCCACGACAGCGGGCAATCCTCCGCTCGCTCGAGCTGCGACGGGCTGATCGACACCGTGGCGTCGGGATCTCCCTCGAGGTCGACGAGCGGCGCGGTCGAGCTGGGCTCCATCACCCCGTACCAATCGCGCGGATGCGCCCCCGGGACCCCGGCCCGCGCGAGAGCTGCGAGGCTCGCTCGGGCCAGGGCGTCGTCGGGCTGCTCGATCAGGCGCCGTCGCTCCCGGGCCACGGCGCCGCGGAGCGAGAGGCGCTCGCTGGGAAGCGGTTCTTCCCGCTCGAAGTCTCTCCCGAGGAGGAAGAACGGCCCGGGATGGTGCTCGTCGTCCCGAATGCTCAGCACCAGCAGCTCTTCTCGCGCACGGGAGCAGGCCAGCGCGAACAGGCGCAGCTCGTCGTGCAGCGTCTCGATGCGCGAGCTCTCACGGGCCGCACCCCCGAGCACCCATCGCTCGAACGCCGGAACCCCCAGCACCGATCCCTGAGCACGCAGATTCGGCCACGCGCCGTCTTGCACGCCGATCACGCAGACGACGTCGAATTCGAAACCGATCGCCCCCTGCGCCGTCGTCACGACGACCCGATCGCGGGCGCTGCGCCGCGCGAGCGAGTCTTCGGGGATGCTGCTCACGAGAATCTCGTCGAGCAGTTCGCTCACCGGTTGTTCGCTGCCCTGCTCCTCGTGGCGCTGCAGGCCGAAGAAGAGTCCGACGACGGCGTCGAGCATTCGGTCGGCGGTATCGGAATGCACCCCGCTCCCGGCCAGCGCCTCGGCCTGGAGCCGATCCGCGATGCCGGTCGCCTCCCAGATCGCCCAGAGCGCCTCGCGCGCGCTTCCTCCGGCGGTCGCGGTGCGACGTCCGGCCCCGGCGATCTGTCCGAGCCTGCGCAGCGCTCGGCCGCCGGCGCTGTCGATGAGCGGCTCGCTCCCCGGATATTCGACCGCCTCGCGAAGCAGGTCATCGACGTCGGCGGCCTCGCGGCCGTCCTCTCGAGCATTCCGTCGCTCTTCGATCAGCAGAGCCGCCCTCAGACGTCGCACCGCCATGCGGTCGAGCGAGACGATCGGCCCGCTCAGCAGCTCGGCGATCTCGGTCGCGGAGAGCCGTCGCAACTGCAGCGCGTGCCGCAGCAGCGCGATGAGGTCGCGCACGATGCGGTGCTCGCGCAAGACGATTCCGCCGGCAAGCTCCCCGGCCGGGACCTCCCGTTCGGCGAGCAGGCGCGCCACGCGTGTCACGTCGTCGCGGCTGCGGCAGATCACCGCCATGCGTTCCCAGGGCACGGGCGCGGCCCGATGCAGCCCGAGATGCGACGAACGGAGCCGGTACGCGAGCGCGCCGAGCTGCTCCGCAGACGAGCCCGCACTCGCGAACTCCACTCTCGACGGCCCGGCGACGCCGCTTGCCGCGACTCGCTGCCCGCCGGCGCCGACAGATCCGATGCGACTCGTGAGCGTCGAGACGAGCTCTCGAATCTCGGAAGGGTGCCGGTGCACCGAGGCGAGCACGACGAGCTGCTCCGCGCCCGGCTCGACGCCGCGTCCGGCGCCGCGGCGCTCAAGCTCGCCGCGGAGGTTCGAGAGCACAGCGGCCCGTTCGCCCTGAAACGCACTCGCGGCGGTGTCGGGGTCGCCGAAGACCCATACCCGACTGCCGAGGCGCGCGCATGCGGCGACGAGCGCCAGGCCTCCCTCGGTCAGCTGCTGCGCGTCATCGATCAGGATGAGCCGCGGCACCGATGCCGGGCCGGGCTGCTCCCCCTCGCCCAGGAGCACTGCGGTCGCCGCGCGCAGCAGGCCGCTCGCGCTCAGCTCTCCCGAGCGATGCTCGGCCAGCAGCTCGGCCGCGCGATCGATCACGGTGCAACCGTCGCCCCAGCGCCCGGCGAGCTCGGGCACCGGTCCCTGGGCGTATGCGGCATCGGAGGCCTCGGCCTCGGCGAGCACCAGCCGCCGCCGAAGCGCCTCGGTCGTGAGCGCGCTGTCGTCGAGCACCCGCCACAACTCGCGGAGCTCGGTGCGGAATCGCTCGCTCCGCAGCACCTCGGGGGCGAGCGCGAGCCCGGCGTTCGAGGCGAGCAGCTCCTCCACCGCGCGGGCGATGAACTCGTCGTGCACGGTGCCCGTGAGCAGGCGGGGCATCTCGTCGCCGCGCCCCGCGGCCGCCCGGGCGAGAATCGCGAACGCGAGCGAGACGACGGTTCGCACGGGAGTCCCCCCGATCGCTCTCGGGAGGCGCCGCTCGAGCGCGGTGCGCAGCTGCGCGGCCGCGAGACGGCTCGGCGCCAGAATCAGAAGATCGCCCTCGCCCAGCGCCCTCGATCCGCTCTCGCTGGATTCACTCGCACTGGATTCGCTCGCCCCAAGTTCATTCAGACGCGCGTACGCCTCGACCACGAGAGCGCTCTTCCCGCTGCCCGGTGCCCCCAGCACGCGCAAGTGCCGACCCGGGTCGCAGGCCAGTACGGCGAGCTGGGACGGATCGAAATCGAGCATGTGGCCAGCATATGGCGGGCCACCGACATCGGTGCGCTGGTGGCGAAATCAGGGGCCGCAGGCCGAATGCACGGAATCGGACGCCATAGACTCGCACCGTAAGAATCACGTGAGAAGCGCACTCGCGCGCTGCGCCAAGGAGGCATCTGTGGAAATTCGCATCGGCATCAAGCACTCGCCGCGAGAGCTCACCTTCGAGTCAGATGCGACTCCCGACGACGTTCGCGCCACGATCGACAGCGCGATCTCCGAGGGCCAGGCGTTTCTGACGCTGACCGATTCCAAGCAGCGCGAATACTACGTCGCGACGAAATCGATCTCCTACATCGAATTCGGCGGCGAGATCAGCCGCAAGGTCGGCTTCATCAGCTGACGCGTTCAGCCGCGCTCATCGGCTGACGCTCATCCTGCGCGCTCGAGTCGCACCGCGACCTCGAGATGCGAGGTATGGGGGAACATGTCGAAGGCCTGCGCCGCCATCGCCCGGTACGCGGGCATGCGGGCCAGATCCTGCGCGAGGGTCTCGGGATTGCAGCTGGAATAGATCACATGCGGCACTCCCGAGCGCTGGATCCACTCTGCGAGCGCGTCGCCGATCCCGCGACGCGGAGGGTTCACGATGAGCGCCTCGGGCAAGTCGCCCGGCGAGGCGGCGAGCGCGAACTCCGTCGCGTCGCGAGCGATGAATCGGGCGGCGACTCCGGCCTTCGCGGCTGACCGCTCCGCGGCGCGCACGGCGGCCGCGCCGACCTCCACGCCCACGACCGAGAGGGACGGATCGGCGAGCGCATGCGCGCAGTGCAGCGCGAACCCGCCGACGCCGCAGTACAGGTCCCACAGCGCACGCGGGCGCAGCGCGGACACCCACGACGACACTCGGTCGTAGAGTCGCGTCGTCACCGCCGTGTTGGTCTGGAAGAAGCTGCCCGGGAGCAGGTTCAGCTCGACCTCCCCGGCGGGATCCATCACCATGCTCAGGGACTCGCCGAAGAGCACCTCTTCGCGTTCGCCCTCGAGCGCCGCGCGATGCTCGGGCAGGAGATTCACGGTGATCACGCGCGCCTGCGGGACCGCCTCGCGAACCCGATCCAGACGCGAGCGGAGCACATCGAGCGTGTGCTGCGTGCGCCCGACGAACCGCAGCATCATCTCGCCTTCGGGCGAGACCGTCACATGCACGAACTTCAATTCGCCGCGCCGCTCCGGCACATCGTAGGGCGGCAGCCCCGTGCTCTCGATGAGCCGGGCGATCGCGGGGATCACCGCGGCGATCTGCGGCGACTGGATGGCGCATTCGCGCAGATCCACCCCTCGCCGGTCGGGCCCCAGAATGCCGAGCGTGATGTCCCGGCCCGCGCGC
>JBDIAD010000113.1:0-4987 GCA_039812205.1 Leucobacter sp. | reverse complement strand
CTGTACGTGTCGATGAGGAGCGTGGTGTCGGTGCCGAGTGCCGCGATCTGCGCGACGAAGGCGTCGTGCTCGTTGTCGTGCAGCAGCGTGAAGGAGTGCGCGGCCGTTCCCATGGTCGGGATGCCGTAGGTGCGCCCGGCCTCGAGATTCGAGGTGGCGCCGAAGCCCGCGATGTATGCGGCGCGGGCGGCCGCGACGGCGGAGCGCTCGCCGGTGCGGCGCGATCCCATCTCGGCGAGCGGCTTGCCCGCGGCGGCGTGCACCATGCGGCTCGCCGCGGTCGCGACGGCCGAGTCGATGTTCAGTACGCTCAGCACGAGGGTCTCGAGCACGACGGCCTCGGCGAAGCTCGATTCGACGACGAGGATCGGAGAGCCGGGGAAGAAGACCTCGCCCTCGGGGTATCCCCAGACGTGACCGGAGAAGCGGTAGTTCGCGAGCCAGTCCAGCGTTTCCGGCCGCAGGAACTGCTCACCGCGGAGCCAGTCGAGCTCCGCATCGGTGAAGCGGAACTGCTCGATGGCCTCGAGCAGACGACCGGTGCCGGCGACGACGCCGTAGCGGCGGGCCCCTGAGAGGCGCCTCGCGAATACTTCGAACACGCTTCGGCGCTCGGCGGTGCCCGCGGCGAGTGCGGCGTCGACCATGGTCAACTCGTATCGGTCGGTGAGCAACGCGGTTGAGGTGTGCACGTCAGAATCCTACTAGTGGAAGTCCCGCGAGGAGACGGCGCTCGGTGCCGCGAGCGTCTCGAAGCTGTTCGCGATGATGGTGACCACTCCGTCGGACGAGCGCTCGAGAATGCCGGTCACGAGCAGCGCCGCCGATGTGCGGGCGACGAGACGGTGCGCGAGCCAGACGTCTGCCCAGACGACGACGTTGGAGCTTCCGGACTCGTCTTCGAGCGTCATGAACGTGACGCCTCGACTGGTTCTGGGGCGTTGCCGGTGCGTGACCAGCCCGGCGACGGTGACGAGTGCGCCGCTGGGGATGGTGCTGAAGCGATCCGAGCGCAGGATTCCGCGCCCGTCGAGCCCGGGTCTGAGGAGCGCGAGCGGATGCCGCCCGGAGACGATCCCGGTGCTCCACAGGTCGAGCTCGGTGCGCTCCTGCTCGGTGAGCAGCGGAAGCAACGGCGGCTGCACGTGCACAGCGATTCCCGGGAGGTAGCGGTCCCGATTGGCCTCGGCGGGGGCGGCCGACCAGAGCGATTCGCGGCGAGTGCTCCCGAGGCTCTCCGTGGCTCCGGCGGTGCTCAGCGCCTCGAGCGCGGCGCGGTCGAGATCGGCGCGACGGGCGAGATCCGGCAGATCGAGGAAGGGGCCGCGGGTGCGTGCCTGCGCGATGCGCTCAGCAGTCGCGACACCGATTCCGCGGATATCGGCGAGCCCCAGTCGCACCGCGAAGCCGCGATCTCGGCGGTGCCGCATCGAGTCGTCGGGGGCGTGCTGCGCGAACGGTCCGATCGGGGGCTGCGCGAAGTCGAGGCATTCGGGAAGACCGGTCGGCGCGGGGGAGCTCTCGCCGGTCAGGCTCTCGAGAGCGGCGTGCACCCGCGAGTGCTGCACATCGACGGGAAGCACGCAGACGCCGTGGCGGCGCGCGTCCTCGACCAGGGTGCGCGGCGCGTAGAACCCCATGGGTTGCGATCGCAGCAGCCCGATCAGAAACGCGGCGGGGTAGTGCAGCTTCATCCAGGAGCTCGCATAGACCAGCAGCGCGAAGCTGAGGGCGTGGCTCTCGGCGAAACCGAAATCGGCGAACGATTCGATCTGCGCGTAGATGCGCTCGGTCTCCTCGCGCGGGATGCCGTTCTCGCGCATCCCCTTGAGGAGCTTCTCTCGGAGACCGCTCATACGTTCGACACCGCGCTTGGAGCCCATCGAGCGGCGCAGCAGGTCTGCGTCGGCGAGGTCGCAGCCGCCCACGGCCATCGCCATCTGCATCAGCTGCTCTTGAAAGAGGGGGATGCCGAGGGTGCGTTCGAGGACGCCCGTGACGAGCGGGTGCGGCGGAATGGGGTCCTCCGCTCCGCGACGCCTGCGCAGGTACGGATGCACCACGCCGCCTTGAATCGGGCCGGGCCGGATGAGCGCGATCTCGACGGTGAGATCGTAGAAGCTGCGTGGGAGAAGCTGGGGGAGCGTGTTCAGCTGCGCACGGCTTTCGAGCTGGAAGACGCCGATCGCGTCCGCGCGGCAGAGCATGTCGTACACGCCCGCCTCCTCGCGTGGAATGGTGGCGAGTGTCCAGGATTCGTGCAGATGCTCCTCGATGAGATCGATCATGGTGCGCAGGGCGCTCAGCATGCCGAGGCCGAGCAGGTCGAACTTGACGAGGCCCATGGCGGCGCAGTCGTCCTTGTCCCACTGCAGTACCGTGCGATCCGCCATCCTCGCGTTCTCGATCGGGCAGACCTCGCCGACGGGGCGCTGCGTGAGCACCATCCCGCCCGAATGGATGCCCAGGTGCCGGGGTGCGCGTTCGAGCTGGGCGGCGAGCCGGAGGATATGCGCCGGGACTGCGCCGTCGTTCACCTCGCGGCTGGAGAGCGTGGTCCAGTGCTCGGCGCCCGCCGTGAGATGCCGCTGCTCTTCAGGGGTGTAGCCGAGTGCCTTCGCCGCATCGCGCACCGCGCTGCGGGAGCGGTAGGTGATGACATTGGCGACCTGAGCCGCGTTTCGGCGCCCGTACCGGGTGTAGACGTACTGGATGACCTCTTCGCGGCGGCCGCTTTCGAAGTCGATATCGATGTCGGGCTCTTCGTCTCGCATGCTGTTCAGAAAGCGCTCGAATGGGAGATCGTAGAAGATCGAGTCGACGGCGGTGATGCCGAGCACGTAGCAGACGGCCGAGTTCGCCGCCGATCCGCGCCCCTGACAGAGGATCTGCCGACCTCGGGCGAACGCGATGATGTCGTGCACGATGAGGAAGTAGCCCGGGAAGTTCTTCGCCTCGATGACCGCGAGTTCCCGTTCCAGACGCTCGCGGGCGTGCTCGTCGGAGTCGCCGTAGCGCTCCGCCGCGCCTCGCCAGACGAGTTCGCGGAGCCAGCTCATCTGGGTGTGGCCGGGGGGAACCTCGAAATCCGGAAGCTCTGGGCGAGCCGCTCGCAGCGGGAAGGCGAGCTCTTCGGCGAGGGCCGCGGTTCGTGCGACGGCGTCCGCGGAGTGCGCGAAACGGCGGAGCATCGCCGCCCCCGATCGCAGTCGAGCGCCGTGGTGCGCGGGAAGGTAGGGGTTGAGCTCGTTCAGGCTGCGCCTGGCGCGGATCGCGGCCATGGTCTCTGCGAGCGGGGCTTGGGCGGCCGTGGCGTAGTGTGCATTCCCGGTGACCAGCGTGGGGAGCCCGCTTTCCCGTGCGAGTTGCGCGAGCCGGTCGTTGCGCGTGTCGTCGTCGGGGAGACCGTGGCTGCTGAGCTCGACGTAGACGTGTTCGCGCCCGAAGAGCGCGGTGAGCCGATCGAGCTCGGCGCGCGCCGCTCGTTCGGCATCGCTGCGATTGGCGCCCGCGGCGAGGGCCTGCGGGACGGCCCCCTTGCGGCATCCGGTGAGGATGACCCAGTCGCCCCGCCCCGCGGCGGCGAGACCCTCGAGGTCATAGACGGGGCGCCCCTTCTCGTCGCCGGAGAGGTGTGCTTCGGTGATGGCCGAGGCGAGGCGGTGGTACCCCTGGACGCCGCGGGCGAGCACGAGAAGGTGCGTTCCCGCGGGGTCCGCGACCCCGAGCTGCGGGGCTTGCAGGCCGAGCGAGAGCTCGGAGCCGTACACGGTGAGCAGCGCGGAGTGCTCCGGTCGCGCGGCCGCCTCGGCGAAGCGCGCCGCGCCGGGGAAGCCGTCATGGTCGGTGATGGCGAGCCCGTGGAGCCCGAGCGCGACGGCCCGTGCGACGAGCTCATCGGGGGAGCTCGACCCGTCGAGGAAGCTGTAGTGCGAGTGCGCGTGCAGCTCTGCGTACGGAATGCGCGACTCCTCCCGGGACGACTCCTCCCGAGGCGGGTCTTCCCCCGACGGATCGTTCGCGAGACCTTCGGTGCGATCTCTAGTCATAGCGGGCCTCGAGCACCCAGTTCGCCGTCGCGTGCCGGTAGCGCAGCAGCCAGGCGCTTCCGTCGTCCCCGAGCACCTGCATGCGATGCTCCATGGGCTGCGGGGAGCTGGGCACGGGTTCCGCCCACCACCGCTCTTGCAGCGGCCACGGCTTCGACCACGCGCGCACCGGTGACCGCCAGTGGAACCCGGGCCCTTCGACTTCGAGGCTCGCGGGATCCGCGGTGAGGAAGTCCTCGCCGTCGACGCGCACCTCGGCGCCCTGCGCATCCCGGAGCACGGCGCGGCCGGGACCCTCCGGGAACACGGAGCTGGGAGCGGCGCCGGTGATGCGCCCGGGCCAGGGCAGGTGCGAGAGCGACGACGATGAGGGGAGCGACGACCCCCAGGGCAGCATGATCTGACGGTCGGCGCTGAGTCTTCCGCCGCCGAGCGCGCCGGTGCAGACGCCCTCGTAGCCGAGCAGGTTCTGGATTCGAGTGAGGTGATGGTGGATGCGTTCGTCCGGCGAGGTGTTCCAGAGTCCGGGCTCGTGATCCGCGGCTCGTGCGACCCGAGTCGCTACGAGAGCGATCTCGCTGATGCCGGCCCCGGTGTGCTCGATGTTCCGGGGAAGCTCCTCGGTCTGCCAGCGGATGCGATTGATGATGTCCATCGGGGTGAAGTTCGCGGGGTGCGCCCAGGTGCGGGTGTGCAGCGCGCCGTCATCGTCGGTGAGTTCGATGCGCAGCTCTGTGCACACCAGCCCCCGATCGGCGAGCGTCTGCGCGAAATCATCGCTGTGCAGACGACTGGCGAATGCGAGCTGTTCGCTGTCGTCGAGGGGTGTTTCGAAGCCGAGAGCCGCGCGATACTCGGCATGGGAGCGGGGGATTCCGGCGATGACTCGCTGTTTCGGAGTGCGCCCGATCGCGAGGCGATACGCATCGGCGCCGACG
>JBDIAD010000112.1:0-5012 GCA_039812205.1 Leucobacter sp. | reverse complement strand
GGATCCGCGCTACTTGGGCGCCGACCACTACCGCGTCGCGACCACGGTGAAGCAGATCCTGCAGAAGAACAAGGAGCTCCAGGAGATCATCGCGATCCTCGGCGTCGACGAGCTCTCCGAAGAGGACAAGATCACCGTATCGCGCGCGCGCCGCATCCAGCAGTTCCTCTCGCAGAACACCTACATGGCGAAGAAGTTCACCGGTGTCGAGGGGTCGACCGTTCCGCTGAAGGACACCATCGAGTCCTTCGACGCGATCTGCAAGGGCGAGTTCGACCACGTGGCAGAGCAGGCGTTCTTCAACGTCGGCCCGATCACCGATGTCGAAGAGAAGTGGGCGCAGATCCAGAAGGAGAACGGCTGATCATGGCCGCCATGAATCTGAGCGTCGTCTCCGCCGAGCGCGAGGTCTGGACCGGCACCGCCACCCAGGTCATCGCGAAGACGGTCGAGGGCGAGATCGGTATTCTGCGCGGGCATGAGCCGCTCCTCGCCGTGCTCGCGTCCGGCGAGGTGCGCGTGACGACCGAGGCCGGCGAGAAGATCACCGTCGACGCCGAAGGCGGCTTCCTCTCGGTCGACCACGACAACGTCACGATCGTCGCGGGCAGCGCGAGCCTCGTCGCCTGAACCGGCGAACCGCCGACTGCATGCACGTCATCCTTCCACCCTCGGAGACCAAGCGCTCCGGGGGTGGAGGCGTCTTCGCCCCCGATGAGCTCTCCTTCTCAGCGGAGCTCGGGCGCGCGCGGCGCACCGTGCGCAGCGCGCTCGTCCGGGTCTCGAAGAGCGAGAAGGCGGCCGTCCCCGCGCTGAAGCTCGGGGTGAAATCCCGCGACGAGCGACTGCGCAATCTCGCGCTCGACACCTCCGGCGCCATGCCCGCCATCGAACGGTACACGGGGGTGCTCTACGACGCCCTCGATGTGATGCAGCTCGATGCCCGGGAACGGGGATGGATCGACGAGCACGTGCTCATCCAGTCCGCACTCTTCGGCCTGATCCGGGCGGGCGATCCCATCCCGGCGTATCGGATGTCGGCGTCGTCGCGCCTGCCCGGCATGAAGACCCCGCTCGCCAAGCACTGGAGCGCCGCCCACGAGAAGATCGACCTGGCGGGCACCGGGGTCGGCGAGAACGCGTCGGGGTCGTGGATCCTCGATCTGCGATCGCTCGACTACGTCGCTCTCGCACCGTTGCCCGCCGCCTCCGCCTCCTACCTCCACGTCACCCAGCGCGCCGCCGATGGCGAGGTGCGCGCGCTCAACCACTTCAACAAGGCCGCGAAGGGACGCCTGGTGCGCAGCCTCGCGCGGGCGCAGGCCGAGCTGAACTCGCCCGCGGAGTTCCGGGAGTGGGCCTCGAACGCCGGCCTCGAGATCGCATCGCATCCCGATGCCTCGACCCTCACCCTCGTGCTGCCCGAGCCCGACTCCGCTGCTGTTACACTGAATCAGTGAATTTTCTGAGGAAACGATGACGACGCACTTCACCAGCGCAGTGCGCCAGCGTGTTCCTTTCGGTGATGACGCGTCCGGCGATGTCGAGATCTCGTGGTGCGGTCTCACGGATGTCGGCCGACGCCGCGAGACGAACCAGGACGCCTTCATCGCCGTGCCACCGATCTTCGCCGTGGCCGACGGCATGGGAGGCCATGCCGCCGGTGAGATCGCGTCGGCCGCGGTGGCCGAGCGCCTCTCCGAGCTCGCCGATGGCGGGGGCGTGACCGAGCTCGCGCTCACCGACGCCCTGGAGGCGGCGATCCGCGATATGGCGCGCCGGGCGGCCGACGCCGATGCCGGAACCGGGACGACGGTCACCGGGTTCTATCTCGGGAACGACGACGGCCATCCGATCTGGAAGGTCTTCAACATCGGGGACTCCCGGGTCTACCAGTACTTCAAGGGCGCTCTCACGCAGGTGACCGTCGATCACTCGGTCGTGCAGCACCTCATCGACACGGGGCAGATCACGCCCGAGGAGGCCGAGATCCACCCGCATGCGAATGTGATCACGCGCGCGGTCGGCCTCGGAGACGACCCCGCTCCCGATTTCTCGAAGCTCGCCCTGATCCCCGGGCAGCGCCTGCTCGCGTGCTCCGACGGCTTGACCAAGGAGCTCACCGAGACGGGGATCCAGCACTTTCTCGCGACCGCTGCGACGGCCGAGGAGGCCGCGACGCAGCTGATGCAGCACGCCATCGACAACGCCGGCAGGGACAACGTCACCGTCGTCGTGGTCGATGTGCACGCGGTGGGGGACGCGCGCGAGACCCAGCCCCAACGAAAGGAAACCACCCAATGATTCAGGCGACCCAGCGCCCATCGATCGCGCACGTCGCGAAGGCGGCCGCCGTGCTGCTGCTCGCGATTCTGGCACTCGCGCTCACCGCGTGCTCCGGGAGCAAGGAGGCCACGCAGGCCGTCTTCACGAAGGAGCAGGACGGCGTCGCGATGACGCTCACGTACTACGCCGAGGGCGATGACGTGGTGAAGCAGAGCACGGTGAACGTGGTCGACTACAAGGAGGCCGGCATCGCCGACGCCGACGAGGCGCGCGACATCTTCGAGCCGCTCATCAAGGATTTCGAGGGCGTGACCGGCCTCGAGCACAAGATGGAGTACGGCGAGACCGAGGCCGTCGAGACGATGACGGTCGACTACACGAAGGCCGACCTGTCGGAGATCGCGGGTCTCACGGGCTCGTCGTTCACCGGCAGCACCGATAAGGGGGCGAAACTCAGCATGGAGGGCAGCCGTCAGATGCTGCTGAAGCAGGGCTTCGTCGAAGAGAGCAAGAAGTAGCGCTCTTCGCTCGGACACAAAGAATTCCCCCGCAGCCGACCGGTTGCGGGGGAATTCTTTTGCGGATCGCGGCCTACGCCGCGCCGTCTCCGGTCTCCGCCGCGGTGAGCGCCTCGTCGAGCACGCGCATCACGGTCGCGGTGAGCTCGCTCGTGAACTGCAGAGAAGGCAGGAAGCGGATCACATTGTTGTAGGCGCCGGCGCTCAGCAGCAGCACGCCGCGCTGCGCTGCGAAGTCGATCACCTTCGTGACGAGATCGGCGTCGTGCTCGAGCGTGCCCGGCTTCACCAGTTCGATGGCGAGCATGGCGCCGATGCCGCGCACCTCGGCGATCGCCGGATGCTTCGCGGCGAGCTCGTGCAGCCCCTGCCCGAATTCGATCTCGATCTGCTTCGCCTTCGAGAGGAGATCCTGCTTCTCGATCTGCTCGAACACCGCGACAGCCGCCGCGCACGCGACCGGGTTGCCGCCGAAAGTGCCGCCGAGTCCGCCGGGGAGCGAGGCATCCATGATCTCAGCCCGACCGGTGATGCCGGCGAGCGGCAGGCCGCCCGCGATCGCCTTCGCGGTGAGCACGATATCGGGAACGACGCCGAACTGCTCGATCGAGAACATCGTGCCCGTGCGGGTCATGCCCGCCTGCACCTCATCGGCGATGAACACGATGCCGTTCGCCTGGCACCAGTCGGCCAGCGCCGGCAGGTAGCCGTCGGCGGGAACGATGAAGCCGCCCTCGCCCTGGATCGGCTCGACGATGAGGCAGGCGAGATCGCTCGCGCCGGCGGTCTTCTCGAGGTACGCGATCGTGCGCGCCGCCGCCTCGGGGCCGGTGAGCCCGTCGCGCAGCGGATATGAGTTCGGCGCCTTGTAGATGTCTCCCGCACGCGGCCCGTAGCCCTGCGCGTAGGGGGCGGCCTTGAAGTTCATGCTCGAGGTGAGCAGGGTGCGGCCGTGGTAGGCGTATTCGAGCACCGCGACACCCGGGCGGCCCGTGTACCGGCGCGCGATCTTCACGCCGTTCTCGACGGCCTCGGCGCCCGAGTTCATCAGCAGCGTCTTCACACCACCGCCTCCGCCCGGGTAGTACTTCGCGAGGTACTCGGCGACCTGCACGTACGGCTCGTACGGGGTCATCGTGAACAGCGTGTGCGTCACCTTGTTCAGCTGCTGCGTCGCGGCCTCGACGACGGCGTCGTCGGTGTGCCCGATCGTGAGGACCCCGATGCCGCCGCACACGTCGACGATCTGATTGCCGTCGACATCGACGAGGATCGAGCCGTGCGCGCGCTCGATGTAGACCGGCAGCACGCTGTGCACGCCCGGGGGGATCACCGCGCGTCGTCGCTCGTGGATCTCGCGGCTGCGGGGGCCGGGGATCTCCGTGACGACGCGGACTTCCTGGGTGATTTCGCTGGTCATGCTCATGAGTGAGAGCATACTCTCCGAAAGCTCCGACGGGCCCGGGCGGATCCGAAGCCTAGACTCGAATCGTGAAGAACACGCACGGATACGAGCTCGAACTCGAATGGCTGGGCAATCGCGGCACGGGGACGAGCGGATACCGCGAGTACGGCAGGCAGCTCGTGATCCGCCCAGGAGCGGGCTTGCCGAAGCGGGAGATCGCGGCCTCGGCCGACATCCCTTTCCGCGGGGATGCCGATCGGTGGAATCCCGAAGAGCTCCTCCTCGGGGCGCTCGCGCAGTGCCACATGCTCTCGTATCTGTTCATGGCGGTGCGCGCCGAGGTCGTCGTGACGAGCTACACCGATCGCGCCACCGGCACGATCGAGCAGGAGGATTTCGGCGGGCACTTCACCGAGGTCGTGCTGCGCCCGGTGGTGACCGTGGCGAGCGCGGAGATGGTGGATCGCGCTCTGGCGGCTCATGCGGAGGCGCGACGGTACTGCTTCATCGCGAACTCCGTGAACTTCCCGGTGCTGCACGAGCCGACGATCCTCGTCGCCGAGAGCTGAATCGACCGAATCGGGCGGCGGCCTCGCGCGCCTGCGCGCGCCCTTAGAATTGAGGGCATGCCTGCACCCTCCTCGTTCTACATCACGACGCCGATCTTCTACGTGAACGACGCCCCGCACATCGGGCACGCGTACACGGAGGTCGCGGCGGATGTGCTCGCCCGGTGGCATCGCCAGGCGGGAGACGACACCTGGTTCCTCACGGGCACCGACGAGCACGGCCAGAAGATCCTG
>JBDIAD010000111.1:0-5021 GCA_039812205.1 Leucobacter sp. | reverse complement strand
GGCCCTTGGAGTCGCCCTCGCCGGTGCCGTAACCGATCAGCACATTGCCCGAGCCGGTGCCGGCGCGCTCCTCGTTGCGGTACGCCTCGGATTCGACTCCTGCCGACTTCGGCGCCGGTTCGGCGGCATCGCCACCGCCTGCGCCGTCCTCGACGTCGAGCACGGGAGCGCCGGTGTCGATGCTCTCGCCCTCGTTGCCGTGCAGCGCGGTCACCGTGCCGGCGAACGGCGTCGGCAGCTCGACGATGCTCTTGGCGGTCTCGACCTCGGCGATCGGCTGATCGGTCGCGACGGTGTCGCCGACGGCGACGAGCCAGCGCACCACCACGGCCTCGGTGAGTCCCTCACCCAGGTCGGGAAGCAGAAATACCTGTTTTGCCATGCTTTATTCCTCCCAGTGCAGGGTGTCGATGGCGTCGATGATGCGATCGGCATCCGGCAGGTACCAGTGTTCCAGCTTCGGCGACGGGAACGGAACATCGAACCCGGTGACGCGGCGAACCGGGGCCTCGAGGTACTCGAAGCACTGCTCCGAGATGCGGGCCTGGATCTCCGAGGCGACGCTCGCGAAGCCCGGGGCCTCGGCGACGACCACGGCACGACCGGTGGACTTCACCGCGGCCATCGCGATCGCGTCGTCGAAGGGGGTGAGCGTGCGCACGTCGACGACCTGCACGCTGCGGCCCTCGGCCGCCTCGCGCTCGGCCGCCTCCAGGGCGATCGAGATCGATGGGCCGTAGCTCACGAGAGTGAGGTCGGTGCCCTCGCGCACGACCTTCGCCTGACTCAGGTCGGCGACGATCGAGGTGTCGACCTCGCCCTTCGACCAGTAGAGCTTCTTCGGCTCCATGAAGACGACCGGATCGGGCGATGCGATCGCGGCGCGCAGCAGCGAGTACGCCTCCTGCGGCGACGACGGGGTCACGACGGTGAGGCCCGGGGTGTGCGTGTAGTACGCCTCCGAGGAGTCGCAGTGGTGCTCGACGCCGCCGATGCCGCCTCCGAAGGGGATGCGGATCACCATCGGCATGCGCACGGCGCCCTTGGTGCGGTTGCCGAGCTTGGCGACGTGACTCGTGACCTGCTCGAAGGCGGGGTACGCGAACGCGTCGAACTGCATCTCGACGACGGGGCGCAGGCCGTTCATGGCCATGCCGATCGCGGTGCCGATGATGCCCGACTCGGCGAGCGGGGTGTCGAAGCAGCGCTTCTCGCCGAAGCGCTCGGTGAGACCGTCGGTGATGCGGAACACGCCGCCGAGGGCGCCCACGTCTTCACCGAAGATCAGCACGTTCGGATCCTCGATCAGCGAGTCGGCGAGCGCGCGGTTCAGCGCCGCCGCCATGGTCATCGTTGCCACAGTCGTTTCGACCTTTTCCTGTGTATCGGCGCTCATGCCTCATCCTCCGTCCGGGCGAGTTCGTCTTCCAGCAGCTCCCACTGAGCCTGCAGCGTCTGCGGGCGGTTCGCGTACACGTGCGCGAAGAGCTCCTGGGGATCCAGATCCATCTCGACGCTGGTGGCCTCGCGCAGCGAGGCGGCGACCTCTTCGGCCTTCTCGGTGAACTGCGCGTCCTGCTCATCGCTCAGCGCGTTCTGCGCGGTGAGGTACGCCTTCACGCGCGACACGGGATCCTTCGCGATCCAGGCCTGCACCTCTTCGCGCTCGCGGTAGCGGGTGTCGTCGTCGGCGTTCGTGTGCGCCTGCATGCGGTAGGTGTGCGCCTCGACGAGCGTCGGGCCCTCGCCGGCGCGCGCGCGATCGACCGCCTGGCCGAGCACCGACAGCAGCGCGGCGACGTCGTTGCCGTCGACGCGCTGGCCGGGCATTCCGTAGCCGACGGCCTTGTGCGCGAGCGACGGGGCCGCGGTCTGGCGCGACAGCGGCACCGAGATCGCGAACTCGTTGTTCTGCACGAGGAAGACGACCGGCGCCTTGAAGACGGCGGCGAAGTTCAGCGCCTCGTGGAAGTCGCCCTCGCTCGTCGCGCCGTCACCGATCAGGGCGAGCACGACGGTGTCCTCGCCGCGGTACTGGGCCGCCTGCGCGAAGCCGACCGCGTGCAGCAGCTGCGTCGCCAGCGGCGTCGCCTGCGGTGCGACGTGGTACTTCTTGGGGTCGTAGCCGCAGTGCCAGTCGCCGCGGAACGAGACGAGCGCGTCCATGGCGGGCACGCCGCGGCTGAGCAGCGCGACCGAGTCGCGATAGGTCGGGAAGAGCCAGTCGTTCTCGCCCAGCACCTGCGCGGCGGCGATCTGGCAGGCCTCCTGGCCGTGCGAGGACGGGTAGACCGCGATGCGACCCTGGCGCACGAGGGCGTTGAACTGGTCGTTGATACGGCGGCCGAGCACGAGCGCTCCGTATGCCGTCACCATCTTGTCGATGGGAGGCACCTCGGATACGCCATCTGACGGTGTGGTGAGCGCGCCGTGCTCGTCGATGAGCTGTACGGGCGTCTCGGCGGGCATCAGCGATGCGTTGGGATCGCTCATGGTTCCTCCTCAATTCCTAGGGATGGGCAAGATAATGCGGACAGTCAGTCGCCCCTAGCATCCTCTAGCGAGCGCATTCATCCAATTCCGGGAACTCCGAAGCAGACGGAACCGAAGAATTTGCACAATTTCACACATTTTGTCTGTCGAGATTTCTGCTCGCCGGGGGTGCGCCGCAGAACGTCTGATTGCTGATCGCCGCGCCGCGCGATCGGCGGGTGGGTGAGCGCTGTCCCGATGTGAACTTTGGGAGGTTCAAAAGTACGCTGGTGCACAACGCGGACCGAGAAGCGAAAGGCGCACGACTATGGCGACACAGCGGCAGATGAATCTCACGGTGTTCATGCTCGCCCCCGGCTATCACTTCGACAGCTGGCGCATGCCCGGCAGCCGCGCCGAGGAGCTCGGTCATTTCGAGCTCGTGCGCGATCTCACGCTGAAGGCCGAGAGCGCGAAGATCGACGCCGTCTTCTTCGGCGACGTCGTCGCCCTCGGCCCGCGGCCGGGCACCATCGACGTGCGCACCTCCGGCTTCAACGAGCCGATCACGACGCTGTCGGCGCTCTCGGCCGTGACGAAGAACATCGGCCTCGTCGGCACCATGTCGACGACCTACGGCGATCCCTATGTGACCGCGCGCCTGCTCAACGGCCTCGACAACATCAGCGGCGGCCGCGCCGGCTGGAACGTCGTCACGACCTCGGGCGGCGGTTTCGAGAACTTCGGCCTCGATGCGCATCCGGCTCCCGAAGATCGCTACCGGCGCGCCCACGAGTTCGTGAAGATCGCGCAGGAGCTGTGGGACAGCTGGTCGGATGACGCCGTGGTGACCGATCGCGAGAACGGCGTCTGGGCCGACATCGACAAGATCCGCCCCATCAATCACGAGGGCGAGCATTTCAAGGTGATGGGTCCGCTGAACATGCGGCGCTCCCCGCAGGGCCGACCGGTGCTCTTCCAGGCCGGCTCCTCCGGCCCGGGCAGCGAGCTCGGCGCCGCGATCGCCGATGGTATCTACACCGCGCAGCCGCGCAAGGCCGAGTCGATCGAGTTCAGGGCAGAGTTCAGGCGCAAGATCGCGGCGAACGGGCGCGATCCGGAGCAGGTGAAGATCCTGCCGGGGATCATGCCGATTCTCGGGAAGACGATGGCCGAGGCGCAGGAGCTCGCCGACGAGCTCGCCAGCTACGTGCACCTCGAGCAGGGCCGTAATCGCATCAGCATGCGTTTCGGCCTCGACCTCAGCGGCGTCGATTGGGATGATCCGATCCCGAGCGAGGTGTGGGACGCGGGGACCGATCGCACGAGCCGCTTCCAGATCATGCGCCGCAAACCGGAGGAGGGTTTCACGCTGCGGGAATTCATCGTGGAGCAGGCGCGGGCCGAGGGTCATCACTGGATGATCGGCACCCCCGAGGACGTGGCGGATCGCATGATCGACTGGTTCGACGCGGGCGCGTGCGATGGCTTCAATCTGAACCCGGCGTTCATGCCCGGCGGCATGGATCTGCTGTGCGATCTGCTCGTGCCGGTGCTGCAGGAGCGCGGCTATGCGAAATCCGAGTACGTCGGATCGACGCTGCGCGAGAACCTCGGGCTTCAACGCCCGGGCGCCTGGGACACCCGATCCTGATCCACCCCCACACTCCATTCGCGCGGCCGTGATTGACTGGCTGCACCCCTGATGACAACCGGAGGAACCCCAAATGCATAGAAAACCTCGATGGAGAGTGCTCGCCGCGCTCTCGGCGGTCACCGCCCTCGCCCTCACGGGCTGCGCCAGCGGAGGCGGCGGTGGCGGAGGCGATAAGGAAGTCGTCTTCGTCGACGCGATCGGCAGCAACCCGCCGCATCTGAACTCGATGCTGAACACCGATTCGGCGACCCATCAGATCGATCAGCCGATCTTCGACACCATGGTCGAGCTCGACAGCACCTTCAACGTCTACCCCTCGCTCGCGACCGAGTGGGAGGTGAACGACGACGCCACCCAGTACACCTTCCATCTGCGCGACGACGTCAAGTGGCACGACGGCGAGAAGTTCACCTCCGCCGACGTGAAGTACAACATGGACGAGGTCTTCAAACTCCACCCGCTCGGCGCCGCGCTCGCCGAGATCCAGGAGAGCGTCGAGACCCCCGACGACACCACCGTCGTCGTGAAGCTGAAGGAGCCCTTCGCCCCGTACATCGAGGCGATGTCGTCGTACAAGATGCTGCCGAAGCACCTCTACGAGGGCACCGATGTCGCCACCAACCCGGTGAACCTCGCACCGGTGGGCACCGGCCCCTTCAAGTTCGTCGAGTTCGTCGAGGGCGATCACATCACCGTCGAGCGCAACGACGACTACTGGGGCGGCAAGAGCGAGATCGACAAGATCATCTTCAAGATCATGCCCGACGCCAACGCGCGCGTGCTCGCGCTGCAGAGCGGCGACGTGGATCGCATCACGAGCCTCTTCCTCGACAGCGCGCAGACCGCGACCCTGGCGAAGGCTTCGAACCTCTACGTCCCCTCCTCGGCGAAG
>JBDIAD010000110.1:0-5052 GCA_039812205.1 Leucobacter sp. | reverse complement strand
GATCGCGCCTCGATCCATCGCCTTCTCCGCCGGGGTCGTGCGCGGCTCATCCCATCCGAGCGATGCGCAGGGCGATTCCCCGTACGGAGCCGGAAGGTTCATCCTGCTCGGCGATCCGGGCTCCGCGCCGGACTGGGGCGGCCCGTATCGGATCATCTGCTTCGCACAGGCGCCGCTCGAAGTGGAGATCGGCACCGATCCCTTCATCTCCGACGTCGCGTGGTCGTGGCTCGTCGAGGCCCTCGAATCGCGCGGCGCGCAGTACACCTTCGCGTCGGGCACCGCCACGAAGACACTGTCGACGGGCTTCGGCTCGCTCGAGGAGCAGGGCGATGCCGCGCAGATCGAGATCCGCGCCTCCTGGACGCCGCTCGACGACGATTTCACGGCGCACGCGCAGGCCTGGGGTGAGCTGCTCTGCCTGCTCGCCGGACTTCCCCACCACGAGGGCGTGGAATCGCTCGGCGCCCGACGAGCAAGACGCAGCAACTGAACGTGGTCGATCAAGAGGATCTCGAGTCGGACTGGTCGCTGATCGGCGACGATGCGGCGCTCGCGGACGCGGCGGCGGATCTCGCGGCGGGCCAGGGGCCCCTCGGCGTCGATGCCGAGCGCGCCTCGGGCTTCAGATACGGCAGCGAGGCCTACCTCGTGCAGGTATTCCGACGCGGAGCCTCGACGTACCTCTTCGATCCGACGACGATCACGAGTTTCGCGCCACTGGCCGAGGCGATGTCCGACGAGGAGTGGATCCTGCACTCCGCGAGCCAGGATCTCCCCTGCCTGGAGCAGCTCGGCCTCGTCCCCTCCTCGCTCTTCGACACGGAGCTCGCGTCGCGCTTGCTCGGCTTCGAGCGTGTCGGTCTCGGCGCGATCGTCGAACAGCTGCTGGGCATTCATCTGCAGAAGGCGCATTCGGCCTCCGATTGGTCCCGCCGCCCGCTGCCCGAGCCGTGGCTCGACTACGCGGCGTTCGACGTCTCGCTGCTTCCCGATCTGCGGGATGCGGTGGATCGCGAACTCCGGACGCAGCACAAGACCGAGTTCGCGAGGCAGGAGTTCGAGGCCGTTCGCACGAGGCCCGCAAAGCCGGCGCCCGCCGAACCGTGGCGCAGGCTCTCCGGCGGAAACCGGCTGAAGACTCCTCGGGAACTGGCGATCGCACGCGAACTCTGGCTCGCACGCGACGCGCTCGCACGGGAGCGCGATCTCGGGCCGGGGCGCCTGATCCCCGATGCGTCCATCATCGTCGCCGCCGCCGCGGCGCCGCGTTCGGCGGGGCATCTCGCGAGCCTGAGCGATTTCAAGGGGCGCGCGAGTCGCAGTGAGCTCGATCGCTGGTGGGCCGCGATCCTGCGCGGCAAGACGACGGAGGATCTCCCAGCGCTTCGCTACCGCGAGCCCGGGTCGATCCCGCACCACCGCGGTTGGGCGCAGCGCCATCCGGAGGCCGCCGCGCGCCTGGCTGCGATCCGAGAGCGGCTGACCGCGGAGGCGGAGGAGCAGCACATGCCGCTCGAGAACCTCCTGACCCCCGAACTCGCGCGTCGCGTCGCTTGGGAGCCGCCCGAGCCCCTCGCGTCCGACACGATCGCCGCGCAATTGCGCGCGCTCGGAGCACGGGAGTGGCAGATCGGAATCACCGCGCCCGCCATCGCCGACGCGCTTGTAGATTTACTCTAATTTTACTCGCCGTAATTCAGACAGGTTCTCTGGTTCCTCACGAGGTCTCCCACGCCTCTGCACGCCTTCCTAGTATGGGGGTAACGCAGTCAATGAAGCATCGGAGACACTATGCCTGAAATCAGGGATGTCGTATTTGTCGACGGAGTCCGCACCCCGTTCGGGCGCGCGGGCGAGAAGGGGATGTACTGGGAGACGCGCGCCGATGATCTCGCGGTGAAGGCCCTGCAGACGCTGCTCGAGCGCAACCCTCAGCTTCCACTGGATCGCATCGACGACGTGGGGATCGCCGCGACGACGCAGCAGGGAGACCAGGGGCTCACGCTCGGGCGTTCCGTCTCGATCCTCGCAGGCATCCCGGTGACGGTTCCGGGGTTCGCGCTCGACCGCATGTGCGCCGGCGCGATGACCGTCGCGGCGTTCCTCGGATCGACGATCGCCGCGGGCCAGAACGACATCGCCATCGCGGGCGGGGTCGAGCATATGGGCCATCATCCTCTCGGGCTCGACGCCGATCCCAATCCGCGCTTCATCTCGGAGAAGATCGTGAGCCCCGACGCGCTCAGCATGGGACTCACGGCCGAGCGTCTGCACGACCGATTCCCCGAGCTCACGAAGGAGCGTTCGGATCGCTTCGGGATGCTGAGTCAGCACAAGGTGCAGGCCGCCTACGATCGCGGTGACATCCAACCCGATCTCGTGCCCATCGCGATCCGCAGCGCCGAGGGCTGGGGGCTCGCGACCGAGGACGAGGGGCGCCGCCCCAACACCACCATGGAGGCGCTGGCGGGACTGCGCACGCCGTTCCGACCGCACGGGCGGGTGACGGCCGGCAACTCGTCCCCGCTCACCGACGGTTCGACGATGTCGATCCTCGCCTCTGCCGATGCCGCCCGCGAACTCGGGCTGCCGGCGAAGATGCGTCTCGTCGGATCAGCGTTCGCCGGCGTGCAGCCGGAGGTGATGGGGCTCGGCCCGATCCCCTCGACCGAGAAGGCCTTGAAGCGCGCAGGGCTCACGATCTCGGACATCGGACTCTTCGAATTGAACGAGGCGTTCGCCGTGCAGGTGCTCTCATTCGTCGACCACTTCGGCATCGCCGACGACGATCCTCGTGTGAACCCCTGGGGCGGCGCGATCGCATACGGGCATCCGCTGGCGGCGTCGGGCGTGCGGCTGATGATGCAGCTCGCCCGGCAGTTCGAGCAGCACCCCGAGGTGCGATACGGGCTCACCGCGATGTGCGTGGGGCTCGGGCAAGGCGGCTCCGTCATCTGGGAGAATCCGCATTTCGACGGCAAGAAGCGGAAGTGATCGACATGACCGACTACACCAGCATCGACTTCACCCCCCTGTTCGAGGCGGCGGAGGGCGAGGTGGTCACCCAGGCGTTCGTGCGCGATGTCACGCTCGCCTCGGGCAAGATCCTCGCGCTGATCACGCTCGACAACGGCATGGATCACACTCGGCCGAACACGCTCGGCCCGCTGAGTCTGCGCGCGCTGAACGCCACCCTCGACGGCGTGCAGGAACGCGCCGCCGCGGGTGAGATCCACGCCGTCGGTATCACCGGGAAGCCGTTCATCTTCGCAGCGGGCGCCGATCTGTCGAAGGTCGCGGCGCTCGCGAACCGGCAGAACGCCAGACTCATCGCGCAGTACGGCCACCATGTGCTCGGCCGTCTCGGCAGGCTCGGGGTGCCGTCCTTCGCCTTCGTGAACGGGCTCGCGCTCGGCGGCGCGATGGAGGTCGCGCTCGGCTGCGACTACCGCACCGTCGACGCGAATGCGGCGGCGCTCGCCTTTCCGGAGGTGTTCCTCGGCATCATCCCCGGCTGGGGCGGCGCGACGATCGTCCCGAATCTCATCGGCATCGAGAAGGCGCTCGAGATCATCGTCTCGAATCCGCTGAAGAACAACCGCATGATGAAGCCCGCACAGGCGCACGAGATGGGACTCTTCGACGCGCTCTTCCCCTCGGCCCGATTCCTCGAGGAGTCGCTGCGCTGGGCCGACGGCGTGCTCGCGGGCGCCATCAAGGTGGATCGGCCGCACGTGCCCGGCAAGCTGGAGCGCCTCACCAAATGGCCCGCGGCCATCAAGATCGCGCGCGACACGCTCAAGGCCCGCATCGGCACCGCCGCGAAGTCGCCGTACTTCGCGCTCGATCTTCTGAGCGCCGCGAAGGACGGCGACATCGTCGCGGGCGGCGAGCGCGAGGACGACGCGCTCACCGAGCTGATCTCCGGCGACCAGTTCCACGCCTCGATCTACGCCTTCGACCTCGTGCAGAAGCGGGCAAAGCGCCCGGCGGGCGCCCCGCCGAAGGAGGCCGCCCGCAAGATCGAGAAGGTCGGCGTCATCGGCGCCGGGCTGATGGCGAGCCAATTCGCGCTCCTCTTCGCGCGCAAGCTGCGCGTCCCGGTGCTGATCACCGACCTCGATCAAGCCCACGTCGACAAAGGGCTCGCCTACATTCGCGGCGAGGTCGAGTCGATGTTCGAGAAGGGCAGGCTCTCGCGCGACGAGGCCAATCAGATCTCCGCGCTGGTCAGCGGCACGACCGACAAGTCGCTGTACGCGGACTGCGATTGGGTGATCGAGGCCGTGTTCGAGGAGCTGTCGGTGAAGCAGCAGGTGTTCGCCGAGATCGAGCCGATCATCGGCGAGACCGCGATTCTCGCGACGAACACCTCGTCGCTGTCCGTCGCCGAGATCGGCGCGAATCTCGAGCATCCCGAGCGGCTCGTCGGTTTCCACTTCTTCAACCCGGTGGCAGTGATGCCGCTGATCGAGGTGGTGCGCACGCCGTCGACCAACGACGAAGCGCTCGCGACGGCCATGGCGACGGCTCGAAAGCTCGGCAAGACGGCCGTCATCACCGCCGACCGGCCCGGCTTCGTTGTCAATCGCCTGCTCGCAAAGGTCATGGGCGAGGCCGCACGGGCGCTCGACGAGGGCACGCCCCTCGAGGTCGTCGAGCACGCACTCGATCCGATCGGCCTCCCGATGGGTCCGTTCGAGCTCATCGACCTCGTCGGCTGGAAGGTCGCGGCCCACGTGCAGGACACCATGGTCGCGGCATTCCCCGAGCGCTTCTACGCATCGCCCAATCTGCACAGGATGGCGGAGATCGAGAAGCCGCTGGTGAAGAACAAGCAGGGCAAGGTGGAGGATCTCTCCCGCGAGGCGAAGAAGACGCTCACTCTCGGCAAGACGCCGGTGACCGCCGAGGTCGTCCTGCGGCGCGTCGAGGACGAGCTGGCCCGCGAGATCCAGCTCATGCTCGAGGAGGGCGTCGTCGCGGCCGCGGAGGACATCGATCTCTGCCTGATTCTCGGTGCCGGCTGGCCGTTCCAGGCCGGCGGCG
>JBDIAD010000109.1:0-5056 GCA_039812205.1 Leucobacter sp. | reverse complement strand
AGGTGCCGCAACGAGAGGAAACGCAATGATCCAGACGCCGAACGACGAGCACTCGGCGACCGCCGAGGCGATCAACCGGGCCGTGAACTACACGATGTATGCGGTGTTCCGCGAGGATCGTGCCCGGCCCGGTGAAGACCCGGAGCGCGCGCGGACGCGCTCGGAACGCCTGCTCGCCGAGCTCGAGACGATACCGGGGCTCGCGACTCGCGGCTGGTACGACGTCTCCGGCTATCGCGCCGACGCCGACGTGCTGATCTGGTGGCATGCGCCGACTCCCGAGGCGCTGCAGCGGGCGTATCGCGCCGTGCTCGACCGCGCGAGCGGGCGGTTGCGACCGGTGTGGTCGAACATCGGCGTGCACCGCGCGGCCGAGTTCAACCGCGACCATGTTCCGGCGTTCCTCGCGGGGGAGGAGCCTCGCGGCTACGTGTGCGTCTACCCGTTCGTGCGCTCGCACGACTGGTACCTGATGCCCGACGCCGAGCGTCGTGAACTGCTGCGCGAGCACGGGGCGGCGGCGCGCGACTACGGGGATGTGCTCGGGAACACGATGTCGGCTTTCGCGCTGGGGGATTACGAGTGGCTGCTCGCCTTCGAGGCCGACGAGCTTACGCGCATCGTGGATCTGATGCGCGAGCTGCGAGCGGTGGGCGCCCGGCGCTTCGTCTCGGCCGAGACCCCGTTCTTCACGGGCCCGCGATGCTCCGCGGAGGCGCTGCTGTCGCGGGCGCTCGGCTGAGCGGATCCCAAAAATTCCGACGAGCGCTGGAATCATCGGATGAAGCACTGCTAGAGTGATCGAGTAAGGGTGACCTTACTTGCCTCATATGTATTACCGGAAGGTCCCCGAATGCTCGCTACGCTGCTGATCGGCCTGCGCGAGGGGCTGGAGGCGGCACTCGTCGTCGGCGTGCTGCTCGCCTACGCCAAGAAGGTCGGCCGCCCGGACGCGGCTAGGAAGATCTGGCTCGGCGCGGCCGCCGCGGTCGTGCTATCGCTCGCGGTCGGCGCGATCCTCACCTTCGGCGCCTACGGCCTCTCCTTCCAGGCGCAGGAGATCATCGGCGGCACTCTCTCGATCCTCGCCGTCGGCATGGTGACCTGGATGGTGTTCTGGATGCTGAAGATGTCGCGCGGGATCTCGTCCGAGCTGCGCGGCAAGGTCGACCGGGCGCTCATCGGCAGCGGTTGGGGAGTCGCCGCCGTCGCGTTCGTGTCGATCGCCCGCGAGGGCGTCGAGACCGCCCTGTTCATCTGGGCGACGACCCGCGCGAGCGACGTGAGCCCCCTGCTCGGCTTCCTGGCCGCGGTCTCCGGCATCGTCCTCGCCTCGGTCGCCGGTTGGGCGCTGTACCGCGGCATGCTGCGGATCAACCTCGCCGTGTTCTTCCGCTGGTCGGGAGTGCTGCTCATCGTCTTCGCGGCGGGAGTGCTCGCGTACGCGATCCACGATCTGCAGGAGGCGGCGATCCTGCCGGGGCCGTTCACCGAGGCGCCGGCGGCAGTCGGATCGGCGGGCGCGGCCTGGTTCGGGGAGGCGGCCTGGGCGTTTCGGATTCCGCACCTCATCGCCCCCGACGGCGTGCTCGGCGTGATCCTGAAGGGCGTGCTCGGATTCTCGCCCGAGATGACGAAGCTCGAGGTGATCGCGTGGATCGCCTACCTGATCGCGGTGCTGCCGCTGTTCCTCTGGAAATCGTATGCGGGCTCCCGTTCCAGTACATCCAAGCGGGTCTCCGCGGGAAAGGAATCATGATGACTTCGACTGTGCGGGCCGCGGTGCCCGACCGGGCGGGGCGCCTTCGGCGCGCGCTCGCCGCCGGTGCGATCCTCGCCGCCGGCGCGATGCTGACCGGCTGCGTCGCGAATTCCGACGGCGGTGCTCGCCAGCGCATAGCGGTGACCGCGACGGACGACTCCTGCGCGGTGGCGACGCCGAGCGCGGACAGCGGCACGGTGACCTTCACCGTGAAGAACGACGGCACGAAGGTCACCGAGTTCTACCTGCTCGGCGAGAACCAGCTCACGATCGTCGGCGAGGTCGAGAACATCGCCCCGGGGACCTCGCGCGAACTCACCGCGCAGCTCGCCCCCGGCGGCTACTTCACGGTGTGCAAGCCGGGCATGACCGGAGCGGGTGTCGGGCAGGCGGCCTTCACGGTGAGCGGCGAGGAGGTGCGCAGCACACCCGAGGCCGATGCGGTCGTCGAGCGGTACGTCGGCTACGTCAGGGCGCAGTCGGAAGAGCTGGTGCCGGCGGTCGAGGAGTTCGTGGCGGCCTATGTCGCGGGCGACGATGAGACGGCGAGACGGTTGTTCCCCCTCGCAAGAGTGAACTACGAGCGCATCGAGCCGGTCGCCTCGTCGTTCGGAGACCTCGACCCGAAGATCGACTACCGCAAGCCGGGCGCCGATCAGGAGGGCCTGCCGTTCACGGGCTTCCATCGCATCGAGATGGATCTGTGGCATGACGCGGCGGTCGCGGGCGGCCGGTACACGGGCGACGCCGATCTCGAGCCGCTGACGCCCGAGCAGCGCCGACAGATCGGCGAGCAGCTGATCGCCGATGTGACGCAGTTGAAGAGCAACGTCTCGTCACCCGACTTCTCGCTCACCCTGAGCGATGTGACGGAGGGCGCGCGGGGCCTGCTCGACGAGGTCGCCGCTCCCGACGGCAAGCTGAGCGGTGAGGAGAACGAGTTCGCCCACACCGATCTCTATGATTTTTACGCCAATGTCGAGGGCGCGTACGTCGCATTCGACACCGTGCGCCCCATCGCGATGTCCAACGGCGAGCAGCGGCTCGTGGACGAGCTCGATCGCCGCTTTGCCGAGATGACCGCGCTGCTCGAGCGGTACGGCTCGTACGCGCAGGGCTTCGTATCGTACGCGACGGTGGATCAGCCCGCGCGGGCGGAGCTCGCGGCGAAGCTGAACGCCCTGAGCGAGCCGCTCTCGAAGCTGACCGCCGCGGTGGTGACGCAGTAGTGCACACGGGCGACGAGGAGCCCGCCGACCCGGAGACGCCGCTGACCTCGAGGCGCCAGCTGCTCGGCATGTTCGGGGCGGGCCTCGCGGGCGCCGCGGTCGGTCTCGCGGGCGGCGCGGTGGCGGTGTCCGCGGTTCACCGCGGTGGCGGCTCGACGCCCGATTCGGGCGCGGTGCCATTCCGCGGCGAGCACCAGGCGGGCATCGTCACCGCGGCTCAGGATCGGCTGCACTTCGCCGCCTTCGACCTCGCACCGGAGCTGAGCCGCGACGAGCTGATCTCGCTGCTGCGGGACTGGACCGCGGCCGCGGAGCGCCTCACCCGGGGCGAGGAGCTCGGCACCGGGATCGAACCTGCGAATCCCTTCTCCCCACCGGAGGACACGGGGGAGGCCGCGGGGCTCGGCGCCGGAAGCCTCACGCTGACCTTCGGGTTCGGGCGCGGGCTGTTCACCGGTCCGGGCGATGGGCTCGGCGATCCCTTCGGCCTCCGAGGCCGTCTTCCCGCGGCCTTCGAGCCGCTGCCGCCGTTCGCATTCGACATGCTCGAGCCGGCGCAGAGCGACGGCGACCTCTGCGTGCAGGCGTGCGCCGACGATCCGCAGCTCGCCGTTCACGCGATCCGCAACCTGACGCGCATCGCGATGGGGCGCGCGCATCTGCGGTGGAGTCAGCTCGGCTTCGGCCGCACCGCGTCCACCTCGCGCGCGCAGGACACGCCGCGCAATCTGTTCGGCTTCAAAGACGGCACGGCGAACGTGATGGCGGAGGATCGCGCCGCGCAGGCCGAGCACGTCTGGGTGGGCGACGAGGGACCGGAGTGGCTGCGGGGCGGCAGCTATCTCGTGGTGCGCAAGATCCTGATGACGATCGAGACCTGGGATCGAGCTTCGATCGGCGAGCAGGAGCGGATCATCGGCCGCACCAAGCGGGAGGGCGGGCCGCTCTCGGGCGGCGGCGAGTTCGCCGAGCCTGATTTCGCGGCGGTGACTGCCACCGCTCAGGGCGCGAAGCCGATGATCGACGCCCACGCGCACGTGCGGCTCGCGCACTCGGCGCAGAACGACGGCGCGCGCCTGCTGCGCCGCGGTTACAACTACGTGGACGGCTCGAACAGCCTCGGTCAGCTCGGCGCCGGGCTGTTCTTCATCTCGTACCAGCGGGATCCGGCCGCGTTCGTCCGAGTGCAGCGCTCGCTGAGGTCCGACCTGATGAACGAGTACATCCGGCACGTCGGCTCCGGGTTGTGGGCGGTGCCCAGGGGCATCGCACCGGGCGAGTTCATCGGGCAGGCGCTGTTCGCATGACACCCGTGAACCGGGTGCTCACGGCCGCTAGCCTGGACGCATGAGCGAAGCGACCCCGATCGTCGTGGTCGCGCCCGACTCGCTGAAGGGCAGCTGCGGCGCGACGGAGGCCGCGCGGGCTCTCGCGGCGGGAATGCGCTCGGTACTGGGAGGTTCGGCCCGGATTCTCGAGATCCCGCTCGCCGACGGCGGTGAGGGGACGCTCGACGCACTCGTCGCGGCCTGGGGCGGTCGCGTCGAATGGGTCGACACGACCGACGCGCTCGGCAGACCCCGCCGCGGACGGATCGGCTTCGGCCCGGCTCACGATGCCGCCTCGACCGCGATCATCGGGGCGGCCGGTGCCGCTCCGACCGCGATCATCGAGGCGGCCGATGCCAACGGCCTGCCCGCCGTCGCCGATCGGCCGCTGCGGCCGCTCGACGCGGACTCGTTCGGGGTCGGCGCGCTGATCCTCGGGGCGCTCGATGCCGGTGCCGGGGAGATCCTGCTCTGCATCGGCGGATCGGCGACGAACGACGGCGGCGCGGGCATGCTGCGCGCGCTCGGCGTGCGCCTGCTCGACGCGCACGGTCGCGATGTGGCGCCGGGGGCCCGCGGCCTCGAACGGCTGCATGAGGTCGACACGAGCGGGCTCGACGCCCGGCTCGCGCGCGTGCCGGTGCGAATCGCCTGCGACGTCGACAACCCGCTGCTGGGCCCCCGCGGCGCGGCGGCGGTCTTCGGGCCGCAGAAGGGCGCCGCGCCGCGCGACGTCG
>JBDIAD010000108.1:0-5093 GCA_039812205.1 Leucobacter sp. | reverse complement strand
ATGCTCGAGGAAGACGCGGAGCATCTCGCGCAGGCCGAGCGTCTGCGGCTGTCCGTTCACGAGCGCCACCGAGTTGATGCTGAAGGAGTCCTCGAGCGGAGTCACGCGGTAGAGCTGCTCCAGCACCGCCTCCGGGCTGAAGCCGGTCTTGAGCGTGATGACGAGGCGCAGCCCGTTTTTGCGATCCGTGAGGTCGGCGACATCGCTGATGCCCGAGAGCTTCTTCGTCTCGACGCCGTGCTTGATGCGCTCGATCACGCGCTCCGGCCCGACCAGGTACGGCAGCTCGGTGACGACGAGACCGGTGCGACGCGGGCCGAGCGATTCGACGGAGACCTTTGCCCGGGTGCGAAAGGCTCCGCGGCCCGTGCGGTAGGCGTCGACCACGCCCTCCAGGCCCACGATGATGCCGCCTCCGGGCAGATCCGGGCCGGGGATGAACTCCATGAGCTCTTCGACGCTCGCATCGGGGTGGGCGAGCAGATGCTTCGCGCCGTCGACGACCTCGATGAGGTTGTGCGGCGCGAGATTGGTGGCCATGCCCACTGCGATGCCGCTCGCGCCGTTCACGAGGAGGTTCGGCACCGCCGCCGGCAGCACCTCGGGCTGCATGATCTGATTGTCGTAGTTGGGGACGAAATCGACGACATCTTCGTCGAGGGACGACGTCATCGCGAGTGCCGCGCCGGCCAGGCGGGCCTCGGTGTAGCGGGACGCGGCGGGCCCGTCGTCGAGCGATCCGAAGTTTCCGTGGCCGTCGACCAACGGGAGCCGCATCGCGAAGTTCTGCGCCAGGCGCACCAGCGAGTCGTAGATCGACGAGTCGCCGTGGGGGTGGAGCTTGCCCATGACCTCGCCGACGACGCGGGCCGACTTCACGTGGCCCTTCTCGGGACGCAGCCCCATCTCGGTCATCATGAACAGGATGCGGCGCTGCACCGGCTTCAGGCCGTCACGCGCGTCGGGGAGTGCGCGCGAATAGATCACCGAATAGGCATACTCGAGAAACGAGGACTCCATTTCGTTGGAAATATCGATATCTTCGATGCGCTCCACGGCATTGGAGTTGCTCACGGTCCCGATCACATGCCTTTCGATCCGAGTGACTCGAGGGGGCAGGTGGTGCACCCAGTTACGATGGTGCTCATGCTACCGATCGCCACCGACAACGGTGCGAGGCTGGCCGCGATTCTGCCGACCGGCCTGGCATTGCTGGCCCGCGGGCTCGGCTCGGACCCGCAAATCGCCCTCGCGGCATCGCTCGGCGTCGACGGCGACCGAGCGCGCGAGCAGCTCGAGGGCGCGCTCGCCGATCTGCCGCCGATCCGCTCGTTCGTCATGATCGTCGTCGACGGCCTGGGTTCCGCGAATCTGCGCGCGGCAGCGGCCTACGCGCGAACGCTGAGCGCACTCGCCCCGCGTCGCATCGAGACGGTGATCCCGTCGACGACCGGGGCGGCGCTCACCACGCTCGTCACGGGCCGGCTCCCCGCTGAGCACGGATTGATCGGCTACGCGATCCGCCACCCGCAGCTGGGCATCGTGAACACGCTGAAGGGCTGGGGCGGGATCACCGACCCGGCGGCGTGGCAGCGGGCGACACCGCTGTTCGAATTGGGGAGCGGCCTGGGCGCACGCGCGGTCGCGATCGGCCGGCCGGCCCACGCGACGGGCGGGCTCACCGAGTCCATCCTGGCGGGGGCCGAGTATCTCGGCGGGCAGACGATCGACGACCGGTTCGCGATCGCCTCCCGGCTCGTGCGCGGTCCCGATCCGATCCTCGCCTATCTCTACATCGATGAGCTCGACCGGGTGGCGCACAGCGACGGATGGCGGAGCATGCTGTGGGGGCGCCGTCTCGAGGACTTCGACAGCGCGCTCAGCGCCTTCCTCAGAACGCTCCCGGCCGATACGGGCGTAGTGGTCACCGCCGACCACGGCATGATCGACATCGCGCCGGAGCAGTACGCGGCGCTTCCCGACGCCGAACTCACGGAGGTCGCGGCGGTCGGGGGAGAGGCGCGGAATCGCTCGCTCTATCTGCGCGACCCCGGCTCGGCTCGCGAGGTGGCGGATCGCCTTTCGGGTGTGCTCGGCAAGCAGGCCTGGGTCGGCACCCGCGACGACGCGATCCGGGCCGGGTGGTTCGGCGGGCAGCTGCGCCCCGAGATCGCCGATCGCCTCGGCGACGTGCTGCTGGTGGCCCGCGGCACGCGCGCGTTCATCGGGGAAGCCGAGACCGGGATTCGCGCGATGGTCGGTCAGCACGGCGGGGTGAGCGATGAGGAGCGCGGCGTGCCGGTCGCGCTCGCCGGTGCCCTCGCGGGGACCCCGTTCGCCGGGCGACTCGCGTCGGTCGCCCGGCTCGGCGAGTCGGGGGTTTCGAGCTAGCTCGGATCCTCTTCGCTGCGCGTGCCGAAGAGGATGTCGTCCCAGCTGGGGATCTGCGGCCTGCGGCGTCCGCGGCGCGCGTCGTTCTGAGTCGAGTCGGCCTCATCCTTCTGCGGGGCGTCGGACTCGGCAGAGGCCTCCGGTTCGTCTGAGAGCTCCGGCTCGCTCATGCCGGGGAGTGCGACCGGGGGGCTCACTCGATCGGAGCTCGCGTCCTCTTCGGGGGCGAAGCCCGAATCGCGCTCGCCGCGCCGACGGCGAAGCGCATCGAGAAGATCGGCCGTCTGACCGAGATCCTGCAACTCGGGCTGCGGGGTCTTCACCGCGCGCTCCTCGATGTTTCGCCGCCGCAGGGCTTCGTCATCGGCGGAGACGATCGGGATCGAACCGGTCGACGGGTGATCCGGGGCGACGCGCGGCGACTGCCGGGGCGCGTCGTCGTTCTCGTCGTTCTCGACATCAGAAGCGAGCTGCTCCGGATCGAAAGCGCCGGAGTCGAAGCGGTCGTTGTGCCGCGGATCGTCGACCGCGCGCAGCTTGGGGATCAGCCGGTCTCCGACCTCCCCCTGCTTTGAAAGCGTCGACGCGTCGGAGGTGATAGGGGCGAGGATCGAACGCCGGTGGTCGAACGACCACACGGCTCGGTGCTCGATGTCGTGCGAATCGAATTCGAGTCCGACCATCCAGCCGGCCTCCTCGTCTCGCCAGGAGCTCCACCGCACGTTATCGGCCGAGAGCCCGATGAGACGCTCGGCGATGACGACGCCGAACACCTGCTCCTCCCCGTCCTGCTGGGTGGCCCGAACGGGGACCGCCTGCGCCCGATCGAGGATGTACCGCCGCTCCGCGAGCACCGGCTCCTCGTAGCGCTCGACGGTGGATTCGTCGATGTCGAAATACTCGGCGATGTCCCTGCGGGATCTTCCCGCGCGAACCATGGCCTGGATCTCGCGGGGACTCGCCTTGTTGGGCTCGATCGGCCTGCGGCTGATCTGCCTCACTTCCATCATGAGCGTCTCGTCGACGATCAGACGGAATTCCTCACCGGCATCGGTTGCCACGATGAGCGCGCGATCTTCGCGTCGCACCAAACGCAATTCGTCCATCGGGTTTCCTCTCACATGTGTGGAACCCAGCGTCCCACGCGATCGGGTGTTCATCGATGATGACTCGCGCGGCTGGGAAAACTTCTTCTTCACGTTCTTCACCCGCGCACTCGAGTGCGGATGCGCGCACCCGTCGCCGGCTGTGATCACGCCGAGCATTACGCGTTCAGCAAACTCTGAAAGAGAGAGTTTGCGTCGCGTGCCGATCTGGGGCAAACTATGGCCGCGGTTCAAGAATTCCGCAGCTGATAAAACTTCAGAAGGGGAGCTCCCGAGAGCATGGCCACCGATTACGACGCCCCACGCAAGACCGACGAAGAGACCGATTCGATCGAGGCTCTGAAGGAACGCGTACCTTCGAAGGGGGCCTCGGCGATCGACTCGGAAGATGCCGATAACCCGGGCTTCGAACTCGCAGGTGCGGATCTGAGCGATATCGAACTCGATGTCGTGGTGCTGCCCCAGCAGGCCGATGAGTTCACCTGCGTGAACTGCTTCCTCGTGCGCCACCGCTCGCAGCTCGATCATGAGACCGAACTCGGCCCGGTGTGCGCGGAGTGCTCGAGGTAAAACGCGAACAGCGTTTTACGCACTCCGCGCCGGCACCGCTGTGCCGGGAGTGCACGAGGTAAAACGCATCATCGTGCTCTGACGCGCCGCCGAATCTCAGCTCTGCGCGCGCGCCGCATCGATCGCGGCGGCGAGCGACTGCGGTTTGCGCACGGTGATGACCCAGTACGGCGCGGGATCCGTCTCGTCCGTGATCTCGACGATGACGCCGCTGTGGATGTACCCGCGCACCATGAGATGCGCGCGCGCATCGAGCCGCGGCCCGATCGCCGCGCGCAGGCTCTCGGCGTCGAGCACCTCGACTCGCCCCAGATACGAGACCGGGATTCGGGCGGGGCCCGCGATCAGCTCGCCCCCGGTCACCGCTACTTTCGGCGCCGACAGCACGAGCGACGCCGTCACGGCGACGAAGACGACGATCGCCACGGGCACGGCGAGCGCGCTGTTGATCGGCGTCATGACGAGGCCGACGGCCGGGATGATGAGCAGCAGCGCGATGTAGAGCGATGGCGCGGGCCACAGGCGTTCGGAGAACTCGGGCGCCGGCGCGCTGGTTTCACTCATACTGCGATTATGCCGGTCGCGACTGGGCCGATCCTCTGAGAGCTCGGGCGGTCGAGCTCCGATGCACACGATCGGTGGATCACAATCCGGTAACCTGACTGAATGGTCGATGTCATCAGTCTGCCGATCATCGCAGACGAAGCCCACGTTCCGCGCTATGCGCAGCCGGGGGACGCGGGAGCGGATCTGCGAAGCGCCGAGGCGCTCACGCTCGCGCCCGGCGCCCGAGCCCTGGTGCCGACCGGTGTGAAGTTCGCGCTGCCCGACGGGTACGTCGCCTTCGTCGTTCCGAGGAGCGGTCTCGCGGTGCGGCACGGCATCACGGTGCTGAACTCGCCGGGCACGATCGACGCCGGGTATCGCGGAGAGATCATGGTGCCGCTGCTGAACACGGACCAGCACGAGCCGTTCGAGATCCGCATCGGCGATCGGATCGCCCAGCTGATCGTGATGCCGGTGTCC
>JBDIAD010000107.1:0-5106 GCA_039812205.1 Leucobacter sp. | reverse complement strand
AAGGCGACGGTGAACGCGTACGACGGCTCGGTGAAGCTGTACGCCTGGGACGTCGAGGATCCGATCCTGCGGGCGTGGAGCAAGATCTACCCCGATACGCTGCGCCCGATCCAGGAGATGAGCGGAGACCTGCTCAGCCACGTTCGCTACCCGAACGAGCTGTTCAAGGTGCAGCGCGAGATTCTCGCGACTTACCACGTGACCAATCCGGACTCCTTCTACTCGGCGGACGACGCCTGGCGCACTCCGGATGATCCGGTATCGAGCGCTGCGACGACCACGGGCTCGGTTCCGCGGCAGCCGGCCTACTACCTGACGCTCTCAGCCGGTGCCGGCGTGCAGCCCGACTACTCGGTGTATTCGACCTATATCCCGATGGACACCGGGAAGGGATCGCGGGACATCCTCACCGGATACCTCGCCGCGAACTCGAACGCCGGCTCGACCGACGGCGTGGTGAGCGAGGACTACGGCAAGCTCCGGCTGCTGACGCTCCCCAAGAGCACCTCGATCCCCGGTCCCGGCCAGGTGCAGAACCGCTTCACCACGGACTCCGAGGTCTCGGGGCTGCTGAACATTCTGCGCCAGGGCGACAGCCAGGTGATCAGTGGAAACCTGCTCACGCTCCCGGTGGGCGGCGGACTGCTGTACGTGCAGCCGGTGTACGTTCGCGCATCGACGGGGACGAGCTTCCCGATCCTGCAGAAGGTGCTCGTCTCGTTCGGCGATCACATCGCGTTCGAGGACACGCTCGACCTCGCCCTCGATTCGCTCTTCGGCGGCGACTCGGGTGCGAACGCAGGTGACGGCGGCGTCGTGCCGACCGAACCGGGCACCGGAACCGGCGACGGCACCGAGACGCCGGGCGGCGATGGCACGGGCTCGACCTCCGACCCCGCGGCGCTGAAGCAGGCGCTGCAGGACATGAGCGCCGCGATGAAGGATCGCGACGACGCCATGGCGAAGGGCGACTGGGCGGCCTTCGGCGAGGCCGACAAGCGGGTGCGCGACGCGCTCGCGAAGGCGCTCTCGCTGCAGTGATCACCGCGGAACTTCGCGGGCTGGGCTATCGATCTGATCGAGTGTCGCAGCTCTGCGCTGAAAGCTTTCGCCGCTCGTGGATCCGGAGTTTCAGGCAGTTCGCCTGCAGATGATGGTTCACGGTGCGTGGCGTGAGGAATAGTCGGGTCGCGATTTCATTCGAGCTCAGTCCGACGGTGAGCCCGCGTGCAATGGCGGCGGCGAAGGATCTGCGAGTCTCATGTCGAAGAGGTCTCGTCTGAATATCCGTGTGCGTGCAGCCCCTGCTGCGCACCCCGCGTCATGGCGATGAGTGGTCGCCGCGACTTCTGCGCTCACATGATGCGTGCGCGCCTTGAGGGTGAAGGCTCGTGCAGGGGTCGCGAGCCGCGATCCGCGCGACGGCAACGACAAAGCCCCCGATCGGGATCTCTCTCGATCGGGGGCTTTCTTGGTTGCGGGGGCAGGATTTGAACCTACGACCTCCGGGTTATGAGCCCGGCGAGCTACCGAACTGCTCCACCCCGCGGCACAAGAAATAACTCTAGCACGAGCTGGGGGCCGGTGCGAACTCGAGGTCGCCCGCCCCGCCTTCCCCGGTGTGGATAACTCCGAGAGGGCGGTGGCGGGATCGCGAACCATGGGTGCCTGACGACACGAAAGGACCCATGATGACTGGAATCGATCTGCCCGGAACCGGCCGATTGCGCACGATCTGCATACTGATGATCACGGCGCTTCTCGCTGCCTGCGGAGCGCTGCTGCTCTCCGCGCCGCCGGCGCGCGCTGCGAGCGACGGCGTGATGATGGACTACGGCGGGTGGACCGTGGGAACGCGCCAGGTGGACTCCGGGGAGTTCGTGTACTGCATCGAACCGGGCGCCATCACCCCGGCGGGGCAGCAGCACGGGCCTGCGGAGGTGGACTCTCTTCGCGCCTACGCGTTCTTCACGTACGACGACACCGGGTGGTCGGGTACCACGCAGAGCGATGGCGTGACGGGCACCGCGCTCAGCGAGATCAACTACGTGCTCACGAAGCACGGCTCGACCGATGATGCGCGCGCCGCGGTCGCGGTGCAGTTCGCCATCTGGCTGCTGCGGGGGTCGCCAGGAGAAGCCGCCTGGCTCGCGCACCACATGACCTGGGTCGAGGCGCACGGGGGCGCCTCCGAGATGCGGCGCGCAGAGGCGCTCGCGGACGAGGCCCGCAGCGCCGTCGCCTCGGCGATGCAGCGCCCCGCGCAGGAATCGTTGATGCTGAGCACGGGCGCATCGTTCAACACGGGTTCGGTCTCGTTCCCGGCCGGAACCGCACGGCTCCGCATCGAGGGCGGCGTCTTCGAAGACGGCAGCACCGTGATCTCCACCCCTGCCGAGGCCGGAGTGATCGGCTGGGCCGCCACGCCTCACGAGGCGCAGTGGAACCCCGAGCATGAGGTGCGCATCACCGGCGACTGGGCGACCGGATACGAGAGCTGGCCGGCGAGACTGCTCGTCTATCCGTCGATCGATCCCGAGCAGCAGACGCTCGCCTGGGCGGTCGGGCCGGTGGCCGCTGAGGAGTCGGGAGTGTTCGAGACCGTCACCGGTCGATCGAGTCAGGTGTTCGAACCCGAGTTCTCCACCAGAGTCGTCGAAGCCCGGCTTTCGGCCGACGGGGTGTTCGCGGATGCGATCACGATCACACTGCCCGAGCGCTCGGCGCCGTGGCCCTCGCGCGTGAATGCTCGGGGAATCACGGAGTGGTTCCCGGTGAGCCTCGAGGGGACGCTCTACGGCCCCTTCGAGACGCCGCAGCAGGTGAGCGAGTCGGCGCCATCCGACGCGCCGATCGTGAGCCGAGTGACCGTCGAAGCGGACTCGGGGCCGGGGGAGTATCTGGCCGAAGCGCCGGAGGCGCCTATGCGGAGCGGGTACTACTACTGGGTGTGGTCGCTCAGCGCGGACGCGCAGGAACGGAGCGGCCATGCGGCCATGCTGCCTCTCGGGTACTCCTTCAGCGATGCCTTCGGCCTCCCCGAGGAATCTCATCTGGTCACCATGCCCGAACCTCCCGCCGAGGCGCCCGCGCCACCGCAGCACGCCCGGCTCGAGACCACCGGCGGTGCCCCGGCCGGGATGCCCGGGATCGCACTCGGTGCGCTGTCATTCGCAGCGGGTAGCCTGCTCGTCGTGCACGCCGCTCGGCGGCGCGCACGGCATCCCCAGCAAGGATCCAGTGTGATCTAATTGAATTCATAGGAACGGGGGGCAGCCTGGGGTGAAACGAAAGGCAGGGCCATGACCACTACACCTGATTCCGAACACCCGGTCGAATCGGGCGCTCCGCAGCAGCCTCACGGATACTCTGCGCCGACTGAGCCGACGACCCCGCTGCCGCCGCTTCAGTCTCAGCAGTTCGTGCCCCCGGCTTTCGCCCGCCCCGCTCAGCCGCAGTCCCAGCAGCCGAGCGTTCCCCAGCAGCCGGCCTTCGCCCACCAGGGCACCCCCACCGCGCCGGCCGCATTCACCGCGGCGACGCCGGGCCTCAAACCGGCGTCGCCGACCGGTGCCCCGCATCAGCCGCATCAGAAGGGGCGCGGCGGCACGCTCGTCGCGGGTATCGCGATCGGCGCCCTGCTCGGCGCGCTCGTCGGCGGCGGCACGGCGGCGCTCGTCGCGGCGAACACGCCCGGTCAGGCGAGCACCTCGGTGAGCGCGCCGTCGGGCACGATCACCCTGAACAACACCGATGATGTGAACACGATCTCAGCGGTCGCCGCGATCGCGACGCCGAGCGTCGTGACGATCTCCGTGAACGGCACGCAGGCGTCGGGCACGGGATCGGGCGTGATCTACGACAACGACGGTCACATCATCACCAACTCCCACGTCGCGACGCTCGAGGGCCAGGCCGGGAACGACCCGAAGATCCGCGTGCGACTCAGCGACGGGCGCATCTTCGACGGCAAACTCCTCGGCAACGACCCCTTCGCCGATATCGCCGTGATCAAGATCGACGCAGACAATCTCACACCGATCCAGCTCGGAAACTCGAACAAGCTGAACGTCGGCGATCAGATGATCGTCATCGGCGCACCGCTGAACCTCCCGAACACCGTGACGAGCGGCGTCGTGAGCGCGCTCAATCGCGGCATCTCGGTCGGCACGGCCAATCTTCCCGATAAGAGCAATACCCCGAAGGACGACAACGGGGACTCGAATTCCGGTTCGCCCTGGGGCTTCAACTTCGAAGGCCCGAACAGCGAGAACACCGCTCCTTCTCAAGGCAATACGGCCGCGGTGACGCTCCCCGTGATCCAGACCGACGCGTCGATCAACCCCGGCAACTCGGGCGGCGCGCTCCTGAACACGAAGGGCGAGCTCGTCGGCATCAACGTCGCGATCGCCTCGAACGGCGACGCGCAGACCGCCGGCAGCGACGGCCTCGGCTTCGCGATCCCGGCCGCCTACGCGACGCGAGTCGCCGACGCGATCATCTCGGGCGACCAGCCGTCGCACGGGCTCTTCGGTGCGACCGTCGGTGATTCGAGCCAGGACACCGATGCCGACGCGAATCACGCTGGCGCCCTGCTCACCGGCATCACCCGGGGCGGAGCGGCAGATGAAGCCGGGCTCAAGACCGGAGACGTGGTGACCGGGATCGACGGCCTCCCCGTCGACTCGGGAACGAGTCTTTCCGCGCTGGTGCGCATGCACGAGGGCGGATCGACGGTGAACATCACCTACACGCGTGGTGGTGTGGCCGGCGAGACGAAGGTCGCCCTCGGCACGCTCGAGTGGTGACGCGCGTCCCCACCGCATCATCCTGAACAGCGCAGCGCGCGAACGGGCCCACGCCCCTCGCGCGCTGCGGCGTTCGGGCCGGCGCCCGAATAGGATGAAGCGATGACCGCGAGCAGCTTCGACTTCAGGCAGGGCAATCTGCAGAAGCTTCTCGCACTGCCGAAATACGTGCTCTCGCTCGTCTTCGCGCTGCTCGTCCCGCGCTCCCGGCATCGCTGGGTGTTCGGCAGCGCCATCGGCGTGCGCGAGGGAGCCCTCCCGCTCGCGCGCGCTGCGGCGGCGCGCGAGAGCGGCGCGA
>JBDIAD010000106.1:0-5141 GCA_039812205.1 Leucobacter sp. | reverse complement strand
GCGACCGCGCCGAAGAGATAGCGATAGGCCTCGCGGCTGCGCCGCGCGATGCGGCCCGGGGGCGTCTTCGTGATGATGAGGACCGACAGGATCAGCAGCACGATAAGCAGCGGAACCGCGACCCACGCCGTGAGCAGCGCGAGCGGGCCGCCGAGCAGCCAGCCGAGGAGCCCGCCGGCGTGCGCGAGAGCCGGCATCCCCTGCTCGGGGTTCGGCTGTCCGCCGAGCACATGCGCGAGCCCCGAAGCGCTCACCAGCGCGAAGAAGAGCCCGATCGCGATGCGGCGGTTGTCGTGCGTGCCCGTCGGGTGATTGAAGAGCCAGACGGCGAAGCCCACCATGATGATCGGCAGGCCGAAGGCGATCCGCCCGAAGAGTCCGCCGAAGGTCCAGGTGCTGACGGCCGCCGCGACGTCGTTGCCGATCAGGAACCACTCGACGATCGCGCCGATGATCGCGAGCAGCACGAAGAGCATCGGCATGCCGTCGCGGCGCGATGCGGGATCGATCGGCTCGGGGCGGAACACTCGTGCGGCAGCCCCGAAGGCGTGCGCGAAGCCCATCCAGACGCGCGGGAAGAGCCCGCCCGCGGGCTCCGGTTCGATCACCGTCGTCTTCGCGTTCGAACGGGAGCGCGAAGACGCCCCTGCTTTCGAGCGCGCAGATGTCTTGCTGGCCATGGAACTCACCGTAGTCGCCACCACGGACATGCGGTTGCAGCCCGCCCGGCGAGTGATGAAAGTGCTCGGCACGTGCCGGGTAGACTCTGGGGCGATGAGCGACTTCTATCAAAGCGCCGCCTGGCAGCGCTTCCAGCGTGAACTCGGGGCCCGATTGATCTCGGGCGAGGGCGACGGCTGGCACTACTTCGCACGAGTGCAGAGCGACAGCTTCGGCAACTACGTCTACGCGCCCGGGGGCCCGGTGGCGCGCGATGCGTCCGCGCTCCGGAGCGCGCTCGAGCACCTCACGCGCGAGTCGAAGGCGGCGGGGGCGTACCGCGCCATCGTCGAACCGCCGCTGCCCATCGCCTCCGGCGACATGGAGTCCCTCGCGGCACGGCGCATTCGCGGATTCCGCCACGCCCGCACCCAGGTGATCGATCTCGCGCGCCCGTGGGAGGAGGTCTTCGGCGAGCTCAACACGAGCCGGCGCAAGCAGTTCCGCGGCGCCGAGAAGCGCGGCATGACCTTCGAGCAGAGCACCGACAAGGCCGATTTCGACGCGTTCCTCGAGCTGTACCGCGCGCAGGGGGATGCCGGGCAGTTCGAGGTGCGCGACAGCCGCTACTTCGACGTGTTCTACACCGCGCTCGTGCAGACGGGCGTCGCGAAGATGTTCGTCGCGAAGCAGCACGGCAAGATCGAGGTCATCGGGATCACGATCGACGACACGGAGGCGAGCACCCGCTACTACCTCTACGTCGGCCGGGACCTCGGCAACAACAGTCTGCAGATCTCCTCGCCCTTCATCACCTGGATGATCCGCGACGCCCACGAGCGCGGATTCGCGCGCTTCGATCTCTTCGGCATCTCCGAGAGCGACGACGTCGAGGACGAGACGACGGGCTACACCGTGTTCAAGCGCACCTTCGGCGGCACGACCGAGACCTTCGCAGGCACCTGGGAGCTCGCCGTCTCTCCGATCAAGTACCGGGCCTGGCGCGCAGCGCTCGCCGCGAAGCGCGCGCTGCGCGGGTAACCGCGGGTCATCACCGGGCAGCGACACCATGTCACGACTGAGCATCGGAAAAGCCGGCGCCGTGATCGCCGCGGGAACACTCGTCTCACGAGTGCTCGGGCTGCTGCGCGCCATGGTGCTCGTCTACGCGATCAGCAGCGTCGGCTTCGCGGCCGAATCCTTCGCGACGGCGGGCCGTGTGCCGAACACCGTCTACACGCTCATCGCGACCGGCGCCCTCACCGCCGTGATCGTGCCGCAGATCACCCGCGCGGCACTCGCCGCGGACGGCGGGGCGCGCTACATCAACAAGCTGGTCACGCTCGCGATCGTCGGATCGTGCGCGATCATGCTCGCCGCCGCACTCCTGCTGCCGCCGCTCATCATGTGGCTCACGCTCGGCTGGCCGAGCGACCAGGTCGGCCTCACGATGGTCTTCGCCTACTGGCTGCTGCCGCAGATCCTCTTCTACTCCCTCTACACGGTGCTGGGCGAGGTGCTCAACGCGCGAAGCCTCTTCGGCCCCTACGCCTGGACCCCGGTGCTCAACAACGTGTTGAACATCGCCGGGCTCGTCGGCTTCGTCGTGCTCTTCGGCGCCGATCCGAACGGCGTGCGCGGCGGCGACATCTGGGGCACCTCGGCGATCGCCTGGGTCGCGGGCTCCGCCACCCTCGGCGTCGCCGTGCAGGCGCTCACCCTCTTCGCGTTCTGGCGCCGCGCCGGCCTCGCGTTCCGCCTCGACTTCAAGTTCCGCGGCATCGGGCTCGGCACGATGGGGCGCGTCGCGATGTGGACGTTCCTCACGGTGCTGCTCACCCAGATCATCGGTCTCGTGAACACGCGGGTCATGAATCTCACCCACGGGCACGACGCGGGCCTCGCCGCGGCGGAGCTCGCCGGCCTCATCTTCGTGCTCCCCCACTCCATCATCACGATCTCGCTCGTCACCGCGCGCTTCACCCGCATGAGCGAGAGCGTGCACGCGAACGATCACGCGGCGTTCACGCGCGATCTCACCGCCTCGGCCCGCCAGGCCGGCTTCGCGATGGTGTTCTGCACGGCGGTGATGCTCGTCCTGGCGTTCCCGCTGATCCGCCTCGTGCAGCCGGGGGCCTCGTACGAGGTCGTCGCGACGGTGGCGCCGGTGCTGCTCGCGAATCTCGTCGCGCTGCTGCCCTTCAGCATGCTCTTCGTCTTCAACCGCGGATTCTTCGCCCACAGCGACACGCGCACCCCGTTCTTCATCGCGGTCGGCCAATCCCTGCTCACGCTCGTTGCGGCGTGGTGGTGCGCCACCCTGCCGAGCGATCGGATCACCGTCATGCTGACGCTCGCGATCTCCACGCTCATCGCGCTGCAGGCCACCGCCACCTTCCTGCTGCTGCGGGTGCGGATCGGTCCGATCGGCGGTCGCGGCATCGCCGTCGGCCTCCTGCAGAATCTGGTCGCGGCGGCAGTCGCGGCGGCGGCCGGCTTCGGCGTGCTGCAGCTGTTCGGCGGCAGCACGGAGGGTGCGTTCTCGATGACGGGATTCGTGGGCGCCGCGCTCACCGCCGGCGTTGTCACCGCCGTGATGGCGCTGGTCTATGAGATCGTGCTGGTGTTCTTCCAGAACGAGGAGTCGGGTGTGGTGGCGCGCGCCATCATCTCCCGTGTGCGGCGGCGAGCGCGGCACGGATCGGAGCAGTGATGGACGATCTTCGAGTTCGCGAGGCGACGCGCGATGAGCTGGCGGGCTGGGACGCGCTCGTCGCGCAGAACCCGGCCGGCGGGGACTTCGTGCTCACCGCCCCCTATGCCGAGACCAAGGCCGCAGTGGGGTGGATCGCGCGGCATCTCGTCTTCGAGCGCGCCGACGCGCGCGTCAGCGTCGCGCTCGTGCTCGAGCGTCGCGTGCCGTTCCTCGGCCGCTACTGGTACCTGCCGCACGGGCCGGCCGTGAGCGACGAGGCCGCGGCGCTGGAGCACATCGTGGCGCTGCGCGACCACGTGCGCGCACGCGAGCCGCGCGTGTTCGCCGTCACGGTGGAGCCTCCGATCCTCGCGGACGCCGCTCCGCAGTGGCGCGAACGGTTCGCCGAGGTCGGGGCGCGAGCGCGCCCCGCGCTGCAGGGCAACGCGAACACCGCCATCGTGCAGTTGCAGAGCGACGACGCGACGATGCTCGCGAGCTTTCAGAAGCGCTGCCGCAACTCGATCAATCGGGCGATCCGTGACGGCGTGCAGGTGCGGGAGTACCCCGCGAACGCCGAGACGTTCGCGCAGATGCACCGGCTCATGACGCTCGTGGGCGGCGGCGGGCAGACGCTGCGGCTGCGATCGCACGACTACGCCGAGCGCTTCTGGCGCGGCTTCAGCGAGGCCGGCCTCGGGGCGTTCTACGGAGTCGAGGTCGGAGGCAGCCCGGCGCTGCTTGCATACGTCATCCGCGTCGGCGAGCGCGCCTTCTACAAGGACGGCGGATCGGAGCGCGATCGCACGACTCCGGGCATGTCGAATCTGCTGCAGTGGCACATGATGCGCGAGATGCGCGACGCGGGGGCTCGAAGCTACGACCTCATGGGCACCCCCTCGAAGGCGGGGCTCACCGATCCGAGCTCTCCCAACTACACGCTGGCCGCGTTCAAGCTGTCGTTCGCGGGCGAGGTCACCGAGTTCATCGGGGCGGGGGATCTGGTGATCCGCCCCCGAAGATATCGGCTGTGGCAGCGGTTCGGTCTACCGATCGCGCAGCGGGTGCATCGCCGGCGCTACCGCGATCTCGATATGTTTTAAGGCGAGGGTAAGGGCGCAATGTCACACTTTTTGCAGAGCGACGCTTGGGAGCGGGTGCAGTCGGGCCTCGGCCGACCCACAGTGCGCCTCACCGGCGACGGTTGGAGCGTGTTCGCCGTGCTGCAGAGGGGCAAGCTGAACTCTCGGCTCTATGCGCCTTACGGCCCGCAGCTCGATCGCCCGGAGGCGCTGCGCCCGGCACTTGCGGCGCTCGCCGCCGAGGCGAAGCGGCGGGGTGCGGCGTTCGTGCGCGTCGAGCCGATGCTGGCGTCGGGCGATCCGGCGCTGGCGTCCTCCGATCTTTCGGCCGCGGGGCTCGTTCGCGTGGGTCGCGAGCAGCCGGAGCACACGCAGCGAGTGAGCCTCGACCGTCCCTTCGACGAGGTGCTCGGCGAGATGCGCAAGTCGAACCGCAATCTGCATCGCAACTTCGCGAAGAAGGGCCTCTCGGTGCGCGAGAGTCATGACCCGGCCGACGTCGAGCACCTGATCCGTCTGCTCGGCGAGGTGAGCGATCGCACCGGCATGCACGCGCACGCGAGCGACTATCTGCGTTCGCAGGCTCAGACGCTGGTGCCGACCGGTGACGCCGCGATCTACCTGGTCCATCTCGAGGGGACGGATCAGCCGGTCGCCGCGTCGATGGTCTACGACGACGCGGAGCGGCGCTACTATGGGCATGC